>DATKKO010000131.1:0-5499 GCA_035542955.1 Terriglobales bacterium | reverse complement strand
CAAGTCAGCAGGGAACCGGGCGAACGAAGCGGTCGCGCATTATAGGCGAGCCCGGCGTTTCGGCCAAATTCGCGGGCCGTGGCCGTGCGAGGGAGACGGAAGCGGGACTGCGGGCCGGGATGGGACGGGCAGGCGCGATGGCCCGCCGGGGGCGGCTTATCGATACAGGGCCAAGATGTCGCCCCAGGTGACCACGCGCGTGGGGAGCGGCTGGGCCGGAACGACCCGCGCGCCCGGCCCGCTCAGCGTCTCGTCGTCCCACCGATCGATGTACCAGCGCGTGGAATCGGGCCCGAGGCCCTTCGCGACGAGGTCCTGCGGGATCAGGGCCGAGTCGCCGCGGACGACGAAGAAGCGGGCGTTCCCCTGAACGTTCCACGAGTTGTCGTCCGTCCTGATGCTCAGGTTCACGCCGGTCAGGATCTCCTTGTGCCAGCGCGGATCCTTCCCCGGGCGGCCATCATCCTGCGGAATCAGCTTCGGATCGAATTGGAGCGCGATGCTCTTCGCGGGAGCCGCGTTCCCGCCGCCGATGAACAAGTGGTAGTCCATCCGCAGCATCGTCTCCCGGTCCACGGGATCGCCCCGGAACACGTTCCCCGCCGAATCGCCCAGCGCGAAGAAGAAGCGGAAGTCCCCCGCGAGGACCTCGGCGACGGCCAGTGTGTCGCGATGGTCCCAGCCCCATTCGAAGAGTCGGATCGCGTTCTCGGGCGAGTTCGGGGCGGGAGCGCCGCCGCGCGGATTGGGTCGCGGCGCCGTGACGCTGCCGTGCTCGCCGCAGCCGGTCACGCCCAGCAAGGCGAGGAGGATCGCCGCGGCCAGGAATCGGCGCGGCCAGCATGGAAGAGCATGGCTCACGCTTCGATTCTACCCCCGCGATTCGCGCGGGTTCCAGCCGAGAGCGCGCAGGAAGCGGCGATCCTCGTCCGAGAGATCCGCCGTCTCGAGCAGGTCGGGCCGGCGCTCGAACGTGCGCCGCAGCGACTCCTCGCGCCGCGCGCGCGCGATCTGCGCGTGGTGCCCCGAGAGCAGCACCTCCGGCACGCTCCAGCCGCGGTACTCGGCGGGGCGCGTGTAGTACGGCGAGTCGAGCAGCCCCGAGTGGAACGAGTCGCTCTCCACCGAGTCGAAGCAGCCGACGACATCCGGCAGCAGCCGCGCCACCGCGTCGAGCACGCAGAGCGCGGCCGGCTCGCCGCCCGAGAGCACGAAGTCCCCGAGGGAGAGCTCCTCGTCCGCGAGCCGCTCGCTCACGCGCTCGTCCACGCCCTTGTAGCGCCCGCAGAGCAGCACGAGATGCTCGAGCCGGGCGTACTCGAGCGCCCGCTCCTGCGTGAAGCGCGCGCCCTGGGGCGAGAACAGCACGACGCGCGCGCCGGGCGGGCGCGCGCCCTTCTCTCCCACGCCCAGCGACCGCAGCGCGCGATCGATCGGCTCGATCTTCATGATCATGCCCGCGCCGCCGCCGAACGGAGAGTCGTCGGTCGTGCGGTGGGAGTCGGCGGTGAAGTCGCGCAGGTGGACGATCGCGACCTCGAGCCGGCCCTTCTCGCGCGCGAGCCGGATCATGCCCTCCTCGAGCGCGGGGCCGAAGGTGTCGGGGAAGATCGTGATCAGGCTGATCCGCACGTCACAGCTCCTCGAGGCCCGGCGGCAGCGCCACGACCATGATTCCGCCCGCCAGATCGACGCGCTTCACGATCCCGGGCGCCCCGGGCACCAGGATCTCGCGCTCGCCCCGCACCACGTAGACCGGGTTCCCCGCCGTCGTCACCACGCCGTCGATCACGCCGAGCGCGCGCCCGTCCTCGGTCTCGACCCGCAGCCCCACGAGCTGGAACGTGTACGCGGTCGTGGGCCCCGGATCGGGCAGCCGCTCGCGCTCGGCCCACAGCTCGCCGTTCACGAGCTCGGCGACCTGCTCGCGCTGGTCGATCCCCTCGAAGCGCACGAGCAGGCGCGCGAGCGCGGGACGCGCCGTGGCCAGGGTGAGCTCGCGCTCCGCGGCGCCCGCGCGGCGCCACAGGAAGCGCTTGACCTCGTGCATCTCGAGCGGCGTGAGCGAGACGCCGTACACGTGCACTTCGCCGTGCACGCCATGGGCGCGGCCCACCCGGCCGATCCGCACCAGCGAGCCGGGGCCGCCCGACCCGCCGGCGGGTGCCCGGGCGTGCTCCGGAGCGCTCATGCCGCCGCGCTCAGTCGGCGATCTCGAGGTTCGCGGTCCGGCCCATCCGCGCGGCGGCCGCGCCGAGCGCGAGCCGCATCGAGCGCGCGGTGCGCCCCTGTTTGCCGATCACGTGTCCGAGATCGTCCGGGTGCACGTGCAGCTCGAAGACCGCGTCCTCGCCCGGCTCGAGCACCTCGACCGCGACGTCGTCCGGCCGGTCCACGAGTCCCCGGGCCATGAGGACGACGAGATCGCGCATCGTCTCGTCCTCCGCGCCCGTCTCGCGCGGCGCCGAAGGGACGGAATGCGATCCGCTCAGGGCGCCGGCGTCGGCGCGATCGGTATGGACGATAGTCTCAGCCCGCTCCAGAAGAGCAGGATCGTCCACAGGGCCGACAGCAGGAGCGCCGGCATCGGGCGGTTGAGCCTGAGGACCACGAGGCCGCTTGCGCAGAGGGCGGCCGTACTGCACCACATCAGGAGGACGGCTTTCGTCGGGCATCGAATCACACTCGCCAGTCGGTGGTTGCTGTGGTCCCTGCCGCCGACGTAGATCTTGCGGCCCTCCCGCAGGCGGTTGACCACGACGAAGATCAGGTCGAAGGCGGGATAGGCGAGCAACAGGAGCACGCCCAACCGCCCCCAGCCCGGCGGTGACCCGGCGTAGGCCAGCACCGCCGAAGCGCCGAGACTATACCCCAACAGCAGGCTGCCCGCGTCTCCCAGGAAGATGCGCGCCCGCGGGAAGTTGTAGGGCAGGAAACCCGCGCAGGCGCCGGCGAGGGCGAGCTGCGCCACGGCCAGCCCCGCTGCCCCGCGCGCGGCCGAGAGGATCGCGAAGGCGGCCAGTGTGATCGCGCTCAGCCCCCCCACCATGCCGTTCATGTTGTCGAGGAAGTTCACCGCGTTCATGAGCGCGACCAGGGCGAGCGCCGTGAGGACCCACTCGAGAGCCGGCGGCAGGCCCAGCCCGGGCAGACGTCCCGAGGCCAGCAGGATCGCGGCCGCGAGGAACTGACCGGCCAACTTCACCGCCGGGTGCATGCCGTGACGGTCGTCCCAGAGGCCGAGCGCGACCACGAGCGGGGCGCCGGCGAGCAGGAACAGCGCCTCGCGCTCCCACGGCCCGCCGCGGACCAGGCGGACGAGCCCCCACGCGGTCAGGGCGCTCACGAACACGACCAGGCCGCCGAGAAGCGCCGTGGCCGAAGTGTGCAGCTTGCGGGCCTGGGGATGATCGAGGTATCCGGTGGACCAGGCCAGCCGGGCTCCGGCGGGCGTGAGGAGGAGACTGAGGAGCAACGCGAAGCCGAAGCCTTCGGCCAGCATCATACGGGGTCGTTCCGGCGCGGAATCGGGAAACGGGTCAGGCGGTGGCCAAACCTGCGGGCACCGGCACGTTCATCTGATCGCAGGTTTCCCGGACCGTGAGTTCGAGGAGCTGGTCGAGCCTGACCAGCGGCCGATAGCCCACGGCCTCGCGGATCTTCTCCAGATTCGGCACCCGGCGGCGCATGTCCTCGAACGAGTTGCCGTACACGTCCTCGTACGCGACGAACTCGACCGGGGAATCGCTCCGGCAGGTGGCCTTGATGCGCTCCGCCAGGTCGAGGATCGTGACCTCCTCGTCCGTGCCGATGTTGTAGATCTCCCCCTCGGCGCCCCGGTGGTCCGCGAGCTGGATCACGCCCCGCACCACGTCGCTCACCGCGGAGAAGCAGCGGCTCTGCCCGCCGTCTCCGAACACGAGGATCGGCTGGCCGAGGAGCGCCCGCTGGATCATGTTCGGGATCACCATCCCGTACGCGCTCGACTGCCGCGGGCCGCACGTGTTGAAGCAGCGCACCACTGTCACCGGCAGATGCCTCAGCTGCCAGTAGGCCTGCGCGAGGCACTCGTCGACCGCCTTGCCCGTGGCGTAGGACCAGCGCAGCTTGTGGGTCGGGCCGAGCAGGCGGTCATCGTCCTCGGAGAACGGGACGATCACGCCTTTGCCGTAGACCTCGCTGCTCGAGAACACGACGACGCGGCGGCTGTGCTCGGTGCAGGCCTCGAGCACCGATTCGGTCCCGCGGATGTTCGTGATCAGGGACCGCAGGGGATTCTCGAGCACGTACTTCACGCCCACGGCCGCGGCCAGGTGGAAGACCCGGTCGCACTGACTGACGAGCCCGTTCACCAGCGGCTGGTCGAGTACGGTGTCCTCGAGGAAGCGGAAGCGCGGGTGCCGATCGAACGAGCGCAGGTTCTCGACCCGGCCCGTGGAGAGATCGTCGAGCGCCCAGACCTCGTGCCCGCGCTCGAGCAGGGCCTCGCAGAGGTGAGACCCGATGAACCCAGCACCTCCTGTGACGAGGATTCGCATTCGTCTATCCCTCACTGGACCCGGCAGACGGCCTTGTCTGGGCCATCCGCGGTCGAGTCCGTGACGCGGCGGATGACCTTGCCACGCTGAACCTCGAACAGGCGTGCCGTCGTGACAGGACGGCCTGTACAATCACCCGATACGCCGGCTGCCTTGGGGCACCCAAGCGCGTCGGCCGGATCATACCCCATTCCGCGGGAAAAGTGCCACGAAGTGATGGAGCGCCGCATCGCGCTCCGCTGAGTGTGCTTCCGCGTACCGGAGGCGCTTCCGTCGCCACGTCTGGACAGCCTCCAAGCGCTCCGATAGCGTGCAGCGGAACCGCTCGAAGCATGGCGGCCGACCTCGGACCTCACGGGAAGTATCGGCCATGGCGGGACCCACGATCACGATGAATCGAACGATCCCAGCTCAGCCATGACCCGCCTCGAAGGCCCATCCGCCGCGCTGGAGGCGCGGCCCGACAGGCTGGACCTCCTCGCCTGGTCGAGCTTCCTCCTCTTCGTCGCGACGCTGCCCTGGTCGATCGCGCCCATGTCGATCGGCGTCGCGATCTGCGGAGCGCTCACCGCCTTGCTCTGGCTACGGCGGCCGTCGCGCATCCCCGCCACGCCCATCCTCTGGCCCGGCGTCGCCTGGCTCGTGGCCCTGGTGCTCGCCGCCTGGTTCGCCGTGGACCGGAGCGGGAGCCTGCCGCGGATCACGAAGGCCTTCTTCCCGCTGCTGGTGCCGCTCGCGGCCACGCACGTTCGCGGGGCCTCGCGCGGACGGCGGGCGCTGGCGGTCCTGCTCGTCTCCTCCACGCTGGCCGCGATCTACGGCCTCGCGCTCTACTGGGCGAAGGGCCCGGCCTGGCCGGCTCGCGCCCGCGGGGCCGTCGGGCACTACATGACGTTCGGAGGCCAGCTCATGATCTACGTGAGCGTGGCCGCGGGGCTCGCCGCTCTGGCCCGGACGAGGC
>DATKKO010000130.1:0-7271 GCA_035542955.1 Terriglobales bacterium | reverse complement strand
CATGCGCGCTGGGTGATCCGCTCGGAGCCGCTGTTCGAGGCCGAGGTCCTGTCGTGGCAGAGGCTGAACCTCCCGGGCATCGGGTCGCTCCAGGGCTGCTGGATTCAATACACCTCGGAGGTCTACGGTCCCCAGGACGCGGTGTACGTCTGGTATGGGCCCGACGGCTACCTAGGGCTCTCTGCTCGATTGGAAGTCGTCACCCCGTCCCACACCTGGATCCTCTGGTACTCGGAGCGACTCGAAGGCATGGATCTCGTCGGCCGGAATCACCCGTGAGCCCCGGCCGCTGAGGCGTCGAGGGCCCGGGAGCGCGCCGCCGTGTCCGACACGATCGCGACCTTCACGCCCGCCGACATCGCCGAGGCGCTCGAGCTGTGGCGCGGCAGCGAAGGCCTGGGCCTCGCGGGCGACACGCCGGAGGTGCTCGCGGCCTACCTGGCCCGCAACCCGGGGCTCTCGTTCGTGGCCCGCGACGGCGGCGTCCTCGTGGGCGCCGTGCTCTGCGGGCACGACGGCCGGCGCGGCTACCTGCACCACCTCGCCATCGCGCCGGGCCACCGCCGTCGGGGGCTCGGCGCCGCGCTGGTTGCGCGGTGTCTCGCGGGCCTGGCCGCGATCGGGATCACGAAGTGCCACCTGTTCGTGCGGGGCGACAACGAGCCGGCGCTCCGATTCTGGCGGCGGATCGGCTGGGACGAGCGCACGGATCTGGTGATGATGTCGCGGATGACCGGCGAGCCGCGCTGAGCCCGCGCGGGCGCACGCGAGATGGAATCGGGGCGCGCTCGGTGCGCGAGCGCGCCCCCGTGGCTCACCGCGCGACACCCTCCTCCGCGAGCGCCGGACGCTCGAGGTGCCAGGACGTGCGCCGCTGGTACAGATCGCCGAGATCCAGCAACAGGCCCTCGCTGAACGGCGGCCCCATGATCTGGAACCCGGCCGGCATGTGGTCCCGGCCGAATCCACAGGGCAGGGCGATCGCCGGCAGCCCGCACGCATTGCCGATCGCGCCCACCGGGTCCGCGTAGGGGAGCGCCCGATAGAGGTCGTCCTCGATCTTCGGCGCCACGGACAGGAAGTTGGGCGTGACGATCACGTCGTAGTCGGCGAAGAAGTCCGCCATGCTCTGCTGCAGCGCGCGCCGGATACGCCAGGCCTTCATGAGATCGGCGCCGGTCACGGCCGCGTTGATCTCGAGCTGGTAGGGCGCGTAGGGATCCTTGAGCTGCCGCACGCGGCCGTCCCGGAAGAGATCCTCGAACGAGGAGAGCGCCTCGTCGGTGATGAGGAGGCCGGCTGCCTCCGCGGCGGGGATGTCCGGCAGCTTGGCCTCCACGATCTCGAGGCCCGCGGACCTCAGCTCGGCCACGGCGGCGCTGAACGCCGATTTCACCTCGGGCTCGGCGCCCTTCACGGAGAAGTCCATCGGCACGAGCGCGACGCGGATCCGGCGCGGGTCGATCCGCCGCGGCTTCAGCTCCACGGGTTCGCTCGACGAGGTCGAATCCGCCGGGTCGCGGCCCGCGATGACCTTGAGCACGAGCCGGCAATCGGAGGCCGAGCGCGCGAGCGGTCCCACCTTGTCGAAGCTCCACGAGCAGGCCATCGCGCCGGCGCGGCTCACGCGGCCGTACGTCGGCCGCAGTCCGGTGAGGCCGCAGAACGCGGAGGGGCAGAGGATCGAGCCCCAGGTCTCGGTGCCGAGCGCGAACGGCGCGAGTCCGGCCGCGACCGCGGCCGCGGATCCGGACGACGAGCCGCCGGTCCAGCGCGTGGTGTCCCAGGGATTGCGGCCGGGACCGCTCACCGAGGCGTTGGCGAAGCGGTAGCCGAGGCCTCCGGCGAGCTCGATCATCGCGCACTTGCCGAGCAGCACCGCGCCGGCTTCGCGCAGTCGGCTCACGACGGTGGCGTCGTAGTCGAACACCTGCTCCCGCAGCGGCACCGCGCCCCACGTGGTGCGGATGCCCGCGGTGGCGAAGAGGTCCTTGGCGCCCCACGGGATCCCGTGCAACGGCCCGCGCCAGCGGCCGCGCCCGATCTCGCCCTCGGCCATCCGCGCCTGCATCAGCGCCTGGTCGGCGGTCACGGTCTCGAACGCGTTGAACGTCGGCGAGAGCTGGCGGATGCGGTCGAGGCACGCCTGGGTCAGCTCGACCGGCGAGAGCCGGCGCCCGCGGACGCGCGCGGACAGATCGGTGAGGCTCTCGTACAGCACGTCGACGCCGATCATGATTCACGCCCCGGTTTGCGGACGGGCATCGCCTCGAACGTGCAGGCCGGATCGCTGCCCATCGGCAGGTCGTAGTCGCGCACGGCCTTCAACGCCTGATCGACGTTGTCCTTCTGCTTCCGGATCTCGTCGGCCAGCGGCGTCGAGGGCGCCGGGCGCGGCGCGGGCTTCGGCGCCGCGCCGCGCGGGCGGCGCGCGGGATCCGCCGCGCCCGCCAGGGAGGCCGTGGGGCCCGTGGCGGCCACCGCCGTTCCGGCCGCGAGGAGTCTGAGGAACCTGCGCCGCGATCGCTTCATGTTCGCCGCCTTTCGTGAACGGCCCTCACGATGCGTGATTCGCTCGGGCCAGGTTCCGTCCCTCGAACGCCTCCATGCTGCGCCGCAGGGATTCGGGCACGGGGATGCTGCGTTGCTTCTCGTAGTCGTAGCCGACCAGGATGCTCGTGGCCTCCGCCACGAGCCGATTCGTGCTCGTCTCGCGGATCTCGTACGCGAACGCGAACGACTTGGTCCCGATCCACTCGCAGCGGATGCCGACCGCGAGCGTCTCGTGCACGCGCGCCTGCGAGCGGAAGTCGCACTCGACCCGCGCGAGGATGAAGGGGATGTCGCGGAAATCCCTCAGGCCCCCGGTGCGTTCCCAGTAGGCCTGGCGCGCGACCTCGAGATACGTGAGGTAGACCGCGTTGTTGACGTGGCCCATCGCGTCCGTGTCCCGGAAGCGGGGCACGATCTCGTGCACCAGCCGGAACGGGCGCTCAGCCACGGCCCCGGCTCGGATCGTGCGGCGCGGCCGCCGCGCGGGCGCGCCCGCGAAGAGGGTCCATCTCAGAAGACGTTCATGGGGTAGAGGTACGCGGCGCGGGCGCGGAACCAGGGCTCGACGACCTCCGCGCCGCCGTCGGAGGCGACGAGTCCCGCGGCCGCCGCGCCGGTCGGTGACAGCGTGCCCGCGATCAGCGGCCCGAGCACGTCGGCCGGAACGCGCAGCCGCGGAACGCGCGCCCCGCCCCGCGCGCGCCCGGCGTCCGCCTCCTGCGCCCCGGCGGGCGCCGCCGCCGCGGGCGCCGCGCGACGCACGGGTGCGCGCCCGATGTCGGGCCGCACGCGCAGGCGCCCGTCGCGCACGCTCACCCGCCACGCGCGCGCGTTCAGCGGAAGCACGGGGTCGTCCACCTCGAGCACCACCTCGCCGCGCGCGTGCGGCGCGATGGGGAAGCTCTCGAGCGCCGTCTTCACGTCGGTCACGCGCAGCATGGCCCCGTGCGCCACGCCGCCGCTGTCGAGCATCATGCCGATCTCGGGACCGGGCCGCAGGTTCTGCGCGGTGAGCAGGGTCGCGAGCCAGGCGTTGTCCCCCGGCGCCGAGTGATGGATCTCCTGCACCTGGTCGGCGAGCGAGCCGAGATAGCCGACGAGCCCGCGGTGCGCCTCCGGGGTCGCGGCCACGAACTCGGACAGGGTCAGGCCGAGACGGAACGGCCCGTGCGTCGTGTCCACCTCGTAGTGGAGATAGCCCTCGATCTGCCCGCGACGGCGGCCCTCGTAGACCACCCAGTCGCCCGGATAGTCCCAGAGCCGCCGCGACCACCACTGGGGCGAGCGCTCGAGAGCGAAGTGCCCCTGCTGCGCCACGCGCTCGTAGATCGCTTCGACCGCGTGCCGGTCGGGCAGCAGGAGCCGGCGCACGCGCCGGGTCTCGTCCGAGGCGGGCAGGTTCGAGGGCGAGACCGCGAGCTGATGCACGACCTCGATCACGCCGTAGCCGAGCCTGCGGTAGTACGAGCCGCGGAAGGCGTACAGCACGGAGAATGCCCGGCCCTGCTGGCGCAGCTCGCGCAGCGCGGCGCGCATGAGCGCCTCGGCGACGCCGCGACGCCGGTGCTCCGGCGAGACCGCGACCGAGCCCACGCCGGCGAGGGGCACGCGCTGGCCGCGCACCCAGACGAAGAGCGGATAGAGCACGAGCGACGCCACGATCCGTCCGTCCAGCTCGCCCACGCGCACGTCGCGCAGGCTGAAGCGCGGGTGGTCGGTGTAGAACTCGCGGCGCTGCTCGAGGCTGGAGACGCGATACGCGAGCTGCCCGAGCTCGGCCAGCGTCTCGACGTCCGTGCGCCGCGCGGGGCGGTACCGCAGCGCGGGCGGCCTCTGGGGTCGGATGCTCACAGGCGGGTCTCCTCACGAAGGAAGAAGGCCGGTTGGCCTCTGCGGGCGCGGGTCACGCCGGGGCCGCGCAGGGAGGTGCCGTCGCGCGTGGCCCGCAGCACGGAAGCGGGCTGCGAGGCGGGATCGAAGTAGGCGGAGAGCTCGAAGCGATAGAGGCCGACCGGCAGCGGCCCGTCGGGGCCGAAGATCGCGCCGGTCTCGAACGCGCGGTCCTGCACGGTCACCTGCGTCACGTACACGACCTCGCCGGTGCGGGCGCGCACCAGGCGGATCTGCAGGCGCGCGCCATCAGGAAGCGCCGCCGAGCCGCGCACGAGCACGGCGTTGCCCGTGATGCGCTGGGGCTGGAACGAGGTGATGATCGGAGCCCCGTGGGAGAGCCCGGCGGTGTCGGGAACCTCCTCGAAGCTCAGCGGCCGGCTCCCGTGGCGGCGTCCGCAATCGGTCGCGCCCACGAGCAGGAGCAGAGCGAGCAGAAGCGTGAGCCACCGTCCCCGGACCCCGGACGAATCCGCGCGCATGATGCGCAAACTAGCGAAGGGCGGGCGCGAGGGGAAGCGCTTTCGCCTGAGCCCGGTGCAGGCCCGCGTCCACGCGGCGTTTTCGCGCGATTCGTCACGGGGAGACCGAGGTCCCATTGACGCGCCCCCGTTCCGGAACGTACTTTCAATGTCTTGACGTCGGGACTGACGGGCCCCCCTGGCGGACGCGGGCATTCACGCCCGGCCGCCGTCCCGGGGACATGCCCACGTCCGACGTCGATCCCGACCGGGTCCAGACAAACTCGTTCGCACGCGAAAAGCCACGAGAGGAGGCCGTGCGATGTCGAAGCGATGGATGATGGTCGGCGCGCTGGCGCTGCTGTGCGCGGCCCCGACCGCGGCGCTGGCCGGCGCCGAGAGCAGAGTCACCCTGCGGCTGGGCAGCGAGTCGCCCACGGGTCCCTTCCGCGAGGTCGCGAGCAGCGGCGCGATGGCGGGCCTCAGCGCGGGGTTCCGCGCGATTCCCTGGCTCGAATCGGGCGTGGACCTCGGCTATTTCAACTCGGCCAGCGTGCGGAACGGCGAGACGTACGGGATCATCGAGCCCACGACGGGCAACCCCGTGAGCGTCACGCTCACCGAGCACTGGACGATCACGCAGTTCGGCCTGTACAGCCGCGCGTTCATCTTCGAGCGCGGCCGGCTCGGACCCTTCCTGCGCGCGGGCGCGGCCACCTACACGGTGCGCATCAGCCAGGACGTCCAGACGTCGAGCGCCACCACGACCGTCGGCGGCAACGAGCAGGTCAGCAAGTTCGGCCTCAGCGGCGGTGTGGGGGTCCGCTACGTCGTCGCGGGCGGCACCAGCATCGGCGTCGAGGCGGTCTACCATCACATCTTCGCCCGGGACACCGACGTGAGCTTCACCGCCATCGGGGCCACGCTCGGATTCGGTTCCATCAGCAAGTGAAGGAGCGACCAGTGAACGGGTATCGCGTGCTGTGCGCGGCGGCCCTGACGGCGGCGGCGCTGGCCTGCGCCGCGATCGTGCCGGCGCGGGCGGCGGACTCCGCGGCGGATCCCTGGGCGGGAGTCATGAAGCGCGGGAGCCAGTGGATCTCGACCCGGGCCGGATACGCCAAGGTGTCGGGCGACATCGTGCCGAACGGCAGGATGGGAATCGGCTTCGGGTATCGGCGCTTCGTGCTCGACAAGTGGTCGGTCGGCGGCTTCGCCCACTACGAGCTGCTGGGCCGCTTCGCCGACGCGGCCGACATCGAGGTGCCGCTCACCTTCGAGGTGGTCCGGCACTCGCGCTGGGGCTCGTCGGTCTTCCCGTACGTGGGTCTCGGTGGAGGCGTCTACTACCGCAAGTACTATCGCACGGGCGCCGACCTCAGCGCGTTCTCGCCCGGCCGCTATCTCACCTTCGGCGCGCTCACCCCGATCCACAGGCGCGGCATGCTGGGGCTCGACATCCGCATGGCGACCGTGGACAAGCCGGATTGGAACCCCGCCTTCGATGGTCCGCCGGATCAGCGCCCCAAGCTGGACGACCTGCTCATCGCCCTCAAGACCAGGGCCGGGCAGGAGAGCACGTTCATGTTCAACAACGATGTCTCGAAATCCCAGACCCACTGGAGCGTGAAGCTCGACTACACGGTCACCTACTGACCGAGCCGGAACACGCGGGGCGCGGCACGGAGCCGCGCCCCTTGCGTTGGTCCGCGCGATCGTCCACGCGCCGACGCCATCCGCCTCCGCCCCGACGCCCGCGAGCCGGCACACGCGATCCGACAACGCTCTGCGCCGGGCACATGCCGTGCTGAACGCGAAGCGACGCCCGCCGGGCCCACGTCCTTCACGCGTGGGTTCCCCGCGGCGCTCGCGGACCGGGACCGGGGATGGGTGGTGCGGGGTGGGGCTCCGGGGTCCCGGCGCCCCCGGCCGCTCATCGCTCCGGGTGCGTTCCCGGGCCCGCGCCCTCCGGGGGGATCGACGCCGTGCGTCCGCGGCCCCAGAGCCGGCGCGTCCGGAACAGCGCGAAGAGGATCACCGCGAGGGCCACGGTGGCGGGCAGCGTGAGCCGCCGCGGCAGGTACGCGAGCAGCGCGGCGATCGCTCCGCAGACCAGGCACACGCCCCAGAGCACGGCCAGCACCTGGCGCGGACGAAGCCCGAGGGCGAGCAGGCGATGATGGATGTGCTCCGTGTCGCCGCGGAACACGTGCTGCCCGCGCCCGAGCCGCCGCAGCGCCGCGCGCGTGGTGTCGGCGAGCGGCACGCCGAGGGCGACCAGCGGGAGGAGCAGGGTCAGCGCGGCGGTCTCCTTCCGGTTCTCGAGCAGCGAGGCGGCGGCCAGCGCGAGCCCGAGGAAGTGGCTTC
>DATKKO010000129.1:0-3276 GCA_035542955.1 Terriglobales bacterium | reverse complement strand
CGCCCCGGTCCCGTGGGGCGGCGCGGCGCTGTACCTGGCGAACAACGCGCTGCTCGCGCTCGGCACGGCGGCCGTCATGGCCCTGTTCTCGGCGCTCGTGCCCGGGCTCGGCGATCTCGGCCTGCTGTTCCTCGCCTTCCTCTCCTCGCAGGTGATCGGCGGGATCGGATCGTTCCGGAACTGGCGGCTGGCGATGCGCGCGGCCGAGGAGCTGCAGCGGAGCCTCAAGCCCGAGATCGAGCTGTGGTCCCTGACCCACGGCCACCCCATTCCCTGGTCGATGGTGGTCGCCTACTTCTCGACGGTCGCGCTCTGCCTCGCGATCGCCATCCTGCTGATGAACCGCAAGGAGCTGTCCTATGCCTCCTCGGGCGTCTGACCCGGGCGAGGTCCGGCCCCCGCGCGCGCGGACGGGCTCGACGCGGCGCGATCCGGCGATCCTGCTCGCGGTCACGATCGTGCTGCTCGCGCTGCGGGTCGCGCTGCACGTGCAGGAGAACCGGGCGCAGCCCGCGGTGCCCCCGAGCGCGGCGGTCTCCGACAAGGTCCAGTGGCGCTCGCTCGAGAGCGGAGTGGCGGAGGCGCGCACCACGGGCAAGCCGATCCTCTACGACTTCACGGCCGACTGGTGCGCGCCCTGCCGGCTCATGCAGCGCGAGATCTTCGCCGACGCGGCGGCGGCCGCCGATCTCGAGCGGCGCTTCGTGCCGATCCGGGTGCTCGACCGCGCGCGCGAGGACGGCCGCAACCCCTCGTGGGTCGATTCGCTCCAGGCCCGCTACCGCGTGGGCGCGTTCCCCACGCTCGTGGTCGCGCAACCCTACGCGGGCGCGCCGGTGATCATCGAGGGCTACCTCGGGCGGGACTACACGCTGGATCGCATCGAGGACGCGCGCCGCTCGCTGCGCGTGCGCACGATGATGCCGGCGCTGCCCGACCGCGGGCGATAGCGGGGAATCCCGCCCGCGCGGGAATCAGCGCGTGGCGGAGGCGAGGGCGAGCGGCGCGCTCACGGGCTCATCCGCGAAGCGCTCGATCGCCCGGGCGAGGTCCGCGGGGCGATCCAGCATCACGAAATGCCCGCAGCCCTCGAAGCGCAGGGCGTGCACCCGGCGCGCCCCCGCGTAGCCGAGCGCCGCCGCCGCGCTCGCCCAGGGCTCGCCCCGCGGCCAGGAGCGCGACGCGAGCACCACGAGCAGCGGGCACTCGAGCCGGGCCATCCGCGTGGAGAGATCGGCGCTGAAGGAGAGCCGGATCCAAGACTTCACCATCGCGGGGTCCAAGGCCGCGACCTCCCGGTAGAGCGCCTCGCCCTGCGCCCGGTCGCGGCCGAAGTCGCGGTAGGCCTCGTGCACGAACCCCCAGTAGTCCGTCTGCATGGAGGCGAGCGCCGCCGCGCGCTCGCCACCATCGACCTGCGGACGCAGCGCGGTCTCGATCAGCACCAGCGCGCGCACGCGGCTCGGATGATCGCAGGCCTCCGCGGCGGCCACGAGCCCGCCGAGCGAGTGACCGACGAGCACGACCGGGCCGGGTGCCTCACGCGCGAGCGCGAGGTCGAGCCCGGCGGCCGCGCGCTCGAGCGAGAACGGCCGGGGCATCGCGCTCCCGCCGTGGCCCGGAAGGTCGATGAGCACGACACGGTGCCGGCGCGCGAGGAGGCGCACGGTGGGCAGCCAGTGCGCGACGCCGCTGCCGAGTCCGTGCACGATGACGATCGCGGGGCCGTGCCCGAGGGCGCCGGACAGCGGCGCGGGCGGGGGCGAGAGCGAGCTGGCGCCGAGCATGATCAGCGCGAGCGCGGCCAGGGCGACGATGCGGGTGCGGGAGAGCACGCTCCTCCGGGGCGCCCCGGGACGGACCGGGGCACTTCGGAGTTATCGGCACGCGATGTGGGGTGCTGAAGGCGGGGGGCGGGCAGTGAGCAGATGCGGAGGCGCGGGAGGCGACGGAACGACCGAGGGCGGGCCGGGTGGCCCGCCCTCGGTCGATCGGCAGCTCGCGCGACCTTACTTCTTCGCCGCGAGCGCCCGCGCGCTGAAATCGCCGAGCACGGCGGCGAGCGAGTCGGGCATGTCCTGCATGACGAGCGTGCTGCTCCCCGAAATCCGGCGCAGCGGCACCGAGGCCGGATCGTCGAAGCCGATCAGCTTCGCGACCGTGGGCCAGTCCTGCTCCTTGTCGCCCAGGCCCTTGAACACCCGGTCCGTCGCCACGAACAGCGTCGGGAAGCCCAGGCTCTTGTACGCGCCGCTGACGTCGGCGGTGAAGATCGAGCGCAGATAGGCCTTCATGGTCGCCGGCGGCACCTGGGCGACGAGCGCGCGCAGGCGCAGGCCCTCGATCGAGTCGCGGCCCGCGTGCCCGTAGCTCATCTTGATGAAGTCGTCGTAGTGCTCGTCCAGCATGCTGTTCAGCCACTTCACCGTTTCGGCGTCCATGCCCGCGCCCCCGGTCCATTTGAGGGCCGCGTCGATGAGCACCAGTCCCCGGGCGCGTTCGGGATGCACCTTGAGGTCCTGCAACAGCAGCATGCCGCCCATCCCCGCGCCGACGAGCACCGTGCTGTCCGGGTTCAGCTTCGCCAGCACGAGATCGAGCGCCTGCGCCGCCGCTTCCATCGTGAACGGGTCGGGCAGCGCGCTCCCGCCGTGACCCGGAAGGTCCACGAGCACGACGTGACGGGAAGCGCTGAGCTTGCGGGCGGTGGGCAGCCAGCTCATGCGGCTGCCGCCCAGGTCGTGGACCAGGACCACGGTGGGGCCCTTGCCGAGTTCCAGGACCTGCGGCGCGGTGGGCGCCGGGGTCGCGGCGGCGGCGGGGCCGGCGCTGCCGAGCACGAGGGCGGCGACGAGCAGCGCGACGGGCGCGAGGAATCGAGCGGCTCTGCGGACGTCGTTCACGGGATCTCCTCCGTTCGCATGTTGGACCCGGCGGCCTCCCTGGCGCCGGGTGGGGGCGCAGTCGCCGAACAGTCTACTCCCTCCCGCAGCCCTCTCCCACGGGCAGCCAATGTCCCAAGGGATGAATCGATCCTCGTGTCAGGCAGGAGACGACCGTGCCATGGCGCGAGCGGCATGACGCGTTCCGGCCGCGCCCAATGCGGCCTCTTGACGACTGCACACTTGTGCAGTAGACTCCGATTCGCCGGGTCCAGCATGAGACAGGAACCGATCGACGAGCCCGTCACCGTCCGCGCCGATTTCCAGGGCGGTGTGGTGACCCCCGTCGCGTTCCGCCTGCGCGGCCACGAGTACCGCGTCGCGCGCGTGAACG
>DATKKO010000128.1:0-2288 GCA_035542955.1 Terriglobales bacterium | reverse complement strand
GCGGAGCGCCGCGCGCTCACGCGACGGTTCCTCGTGGCAGCCTCGCTTTCGCTGCCGGTCGTCGTGCTCGGGAACTTCGGCATGCTGCCGGGATTGGGCGCGATCCCGGTCGCGGTCCAGAACGCGATCCAGCTCCTGTTCGCCACGCCCGTCCAGCTCTGGGCGGGCTGGCCGTTCGTTCGCGGGAGCGTCGTCGCGCTGCGGCGGCGCACGGCCGACATGAACCTGCTCGTCGGCCTGGGCACGCTCACGGCCTACCTGGTCTCGGTGGTGGCCACGGTGGCGCCGTCCGCGCTGCGGGGGACGGGGCAGGGCGCGCACGTTTACTTCGACACGGCCGTGGTCATCGTCACCCTGATCCTTCTCGGGCGCATGCTCGAGGCTCGCGCGCGGGCGGGCGCCTCGCGCGCGATGCGCCGGCTGCTCGACCTGCGGCCGCGCACGGCGCGCCGCGTCCGCGCGGACGCGGTGGAGGAGATCCCGCTCGACCAGGTGCGGAGCGGCGACGTCCTCCTCGTCCGGCCCGGCGAGAAGGTGCCGGTGGACGGCATCGTCATCGACGGCCGCTCCAGCGTGGACGCCTCGATGCTCACGGGGGAGTCGCTGCCGGTGGACGTGGCCGCGGGCGACCGCGTGACCGGCGCGACCCTGAACCAGTCGGGCTCGTTCCGCATGCGTGCGGAGCGCGTGGGCGCCGACTCCATGCTCATGCAGATCGTGCGGCTCGTGCAGCAGGCGCAGGCCAGCAAGGCCGAGGTGGCGAAGCTGGCGGATCGCGTCGCCGCCGTGTTCGTGCCGGTCGTGATCTCGATCGCGCTCCTCGCGTTCGTCCTGTGGTTCGACCTCGGGCCCGCGCCGCGGCTGCCGGTCGCGCTGCTCCGGCTGGTCGCGGTGCTCATCATCGCCTGTCCGTGCGCGCTGGGGCTCGCCACGCCCACGGCGCTCATCGTGGGCACCGGACGCGGCGCCGAGCTGGGCGTGCTCGTGCGCGGCGCGGAGGCGCTCGAGGCTGCGGGCCGCGTGGACACGCTCGTGTTCGACAAGACCGGCACGCTCACGCGGGGGAAGCCGGAGCTGACCGAGACGGTGCCGCGGCCGGGGATCGACGAAGCGAAGCTGCTGGGCGTCGCGGCGGCGATCGAGCAGCGCAGCGAGCATCCGCTCGCCCAGGCGGTCGTGCGCGGGGCGCGCAGCCGCGGGATCACGCCGGCCGAGCCCGAGGACTTCTCCGCCGTGCCGGGGCGCGGAGCGGTGGCCGTGCTCGGAGGTCGCGTCGCGATCGTCGGAACGCAGGCTCTGCTCGCGGAGCACGGGATCGAGCTGGGCGCGCTGGAGGCGGAGCGCGCGCGACTCGAGGAGTCGGGGCGCACCGTGTTCGGGGTGGGCGAGGCGGGGGAGGCGCTCGGCCTGCTCGCCGTGGCGGACACGCTCAAGCCCGGAGCGCCGGAGGCTCTCGGCGCGCTCTCGCGCGCGGGTCTCGAGCTGTGGATGATTACGGGCGACAACCAGCGCACGGCGCGGGCGATCGC
This sequence comes from Terriglobales bacterium, assembly GCA_035542955.1. Taxonomy (GTDB): domain Bacteria; phylum Eisenbacteria; class RBG-16-71-46; order RBG-16-71-46; family RBG-16-71-46; genus JANXPZ01. Next base: position 759 of record DATKKO010000128.1, on the reverse strand, counting down.
GGCGCAGGCGGGCATCCCGCCCGAGCGCGTGCTCGCGCAGGTGCTGCCCGGCGAGAAGAGTGCGAAGATCGCCGCGCTGCAGCGCGCCGGCAGGCGCGTCGCCATGGTGGGCGACGGCATCAACGACGCTCCCGCCCTGGCGCGGGCCGACCTCGGCATCGCGATGGGCGGCGCCACGGACGTGGCGATGGAGGCGAGCGGCATCACGCTGATCCGGGGCGACCTCGCCGGCGTCCCGGTCGCGTACCGCCTCGCCCGCCGGACGCTGGCCGTGATCCGCCAGAATCTGTTCTGGGCCTTCGTGTACAACGCGCTCGGGATCCCGGTGGCCGCGGGCGCGCTCTATCTGCTGCTCCGGCCGGGGGGGCCGATCGGGCCGCTGTTCGGCTGGCAGGGCACGCTGCATCCCATGCTGGCGTCGCTCGCCATGGCGTTCTCCAGCGTCTCCGTGGTCACGAACTCGCTCCGGTTGCGGAGCTTCGAATGAAGCGAACGGGTCGTGCGAATGGACGGCGCGGGGGAGCCGACTGATGGATCCGACGCAGATCATCGTCACGCTGGTGGGGGCCGCCCTGATCGTGGCCGTGAACACGTACTTCTTCCGGCGCCCGCGCGCGGTCCGGGCGGCGGCCGCGGGATCCGGCGCCCAGGAGGTCCGCGTGCGCGTGAGCGGCGCCTACGAGCCGTCCGTGATCGAGGTGGACGCCGGGCGCCCGGTGCGCCTCCTCTTCGTCCGCGAGGAGACGGAGGGCTGCTCGG
>DATKKO010000127.1:0-11791 GCA_035542955.1 Terriglobales bacterium | reverse complement strand
CCGGGTCCCTGTCGCCGCGCTCGGCGAGCTGCGGTGCCGGGGGATAGAAGTTGCGGCCGAAGGCACTCGGCTTGCCGGGGTCGCCGTGGCAACCGCGGCACGCGGCACGATAGAGTTCCATGCCCGCCATGAGGTCCTCGTCGTTGCCGGCGATGGGACTCGTGCGGCCTCGCGCGAGGCGCTCCACGGCGGGATCGAGCGCGAGGTTCGCGATCCTGCGCTCCCATCGCGGCGGCCGGGCCGTCGCCCGGATGGGGAAGCGGCCGGTGAAGACGATCACCGCCGCGATCACCGGGACGAAAAGAAGCCCGACGATGAACCCGATCAGCGCCTTGCCCATGGCATGCCCCCGCGTTGGAACTTGCTCACTCGCGCGGCCGGTGCGTGCAGTCTGGACGCAACCGGCGGGCGGGGCAACCGGGCAGGCGCGCCGCGCTCGAGCGGACGTCGCTACTCGATGACGGCGATGCCCGGCGCGACCTCGCGGAAGCGCGTGAACACGGCGGGATCATGGCCCGGCACGATCAGGCGCCGGGCGGAGGCGATGGTTCTCATCCGCCGCTGGGCCGCGAGATTCGACTTCGCGTCCAGAGTCTGCGCGATGGGCAGGCCGCGCTCGAGGTTCTCGTACAGGTAGACGTTGTCCGAGGCCAGCACCACCGTGCCCTTCGCGGTGCGGACGGCGAGGTATTGCGAGGCGTAGGTGTGCTTGCCGCCCAGGTACGCGGTGACGCCGGGCAGGACCTCGCGCCCGTCGCCCTCGACGAAGCCGAGCCGCCCCTTCGCGCGCAGATCGGCGAGCATGCCAGAGTCCACCGAGTCGATGCCCTCGTGGGCCGGCACGCCGTCCGGGCCGACGTAGTAGTCATACTCCTCCCGCTGGATCCAGATCCGCGCGCGCGGGAACAGATCGGCGCCGTCGACGTGGTCCCAGTGGGCGTGGGTGAGGATCACGTCGCTTACGGAATCCGCGGGAACGCCGAGGGGCGCCAGCGCCTCGGACGGGAGCACGTACCCGGACGGCTTCCAGGAATCGAGGAACTTCGCGCGATGGAAGCCCGCGTCCACGAGCACGCAGCGGTTCGCGGGCCCGCGGAGCAGCCAGATCATCATCGCGATGTCCATGGTGCGCGAGCTGTCCGCTCCGGCCACGAGCCCGTTCACGGGGAAGGCCGGCTCCGTGGCATAGCGGATCGCGTAGACGCGCCAGAGCGGGCGCGGCGAGGCGGTCGGTGCCATCCCGGCCAGCAGGACCACGATCAGCCCGATGGCCACGGCGAGGGAACGCGTCCCTCGCCGCGGTCCCGCGGCTCGAGCGATCGGCGGGCGCGGACCACGCGCCTGCGGCCCACCCACACCTGCCGGGGAGTTCGGCATGGGCGGACGATGGCACCGCCCGATCGCGTTGTCCACCGCGCCCCCGGCGGCGCGAGGTCGTGAGGGGGTCCACGCCACACACTCCCGACTTCCCGTCCCGGCGATTCCCGACCCTGCGCTTCCCGCCGAACGCGGCTTTGACGTCGACGTGCGCCCGCTTCGCGCGCGGCGTTCTCTGGGGCTCACGCTGTCCAACGGTGTAGGATTACGGGTCACCCCCTCGCTCCCCGGCATGGCCGCGCCGGTGACCCACTCCGGGGACACCCATGTCCGATCGCAGCCTTCTCCTCGCCGCATTCCTCCTGCTCGTTCCCGTCGTCGCGGCCGCGCAGAGCATCGGGCTTCGCGGCCGCTTCGTGGACGCGACCAGCCATGCCCCGGTCCCGGGCGTGCGCGTCAAGCTCGTCTCCGCCGCCGACACGAGCGACATCCATCGCGTGGACGCGAAGGACGACGGCAGCTTCGCGATCGGCGGGCTCGGCGTGCACAGCTACCGGCTCGAGGCCACGCGAATGGGATACGCGACGCTCCGCATGATCGTGCGCGTCACGCGGCACGATCAGGACGCGGGCGCGATCGCGCTCACGCCGAAGCCGCTCCTCATCCCGGGCGTCACCACGCGCGAGTCCCCGCCGCCCGCGGTGGTGAACGCCGACACCACCGAATACCAGGCGGCCGCGGTCAAGATCAACAAGGACGCCACGGCCGAGGACCTGGTGCAGAAGCTGCCCGGCGTGACCATGGAGAACGGCCAGATCAAGGCGCACGGCGAGAACGTGCAGCAGGTGCTGGTGAACGGGCGCCCGTTCTTCGGCAACGATCCCACCGCAGCGATGCGCAACCTGCCGGCCGAGGTCGTGGACCGGATCCAGGTCTACGACCGGATGAGCGACCAGGCCGAGCTCACCGGCTTCGACGACGGCCAGTCGCTGAAGACCATGAACTTCATCCTGCGCGACCGGAAGGCCACCTTCGGCAAGCTCTACTCGGGGGGCGGCGATCGCGACCTCTATCAGGCGGGCGGAAACCTCTCGGCACTGCGGGGGGGCACGCGGTTCACGCTGATCGGCATGTCGAACAACATCAATCAGATGAACTTCTCCCCGCAGGACCTGTTCGGTGGGATGAGCGGCGGCGGGGATCGGGGCGGCGGACCGCGGATGATGATCTTCGGCGGCGGACGCGCCGGCTTCCGCCCGGGCGGCGGCGGCGGCGGGAACATCGTGCGCATGGGCGGACCGGGCGGCGGCTTCGATCCCGGCAACTTCTTCGTCGGGCAGCAGCCCGGGCTCACCACGACGAGCTCGGGCGGGCTGAACTACGTGGGCCAGTGGGGCAGCCGGCTGGCCGCGAGCTGGAGCATGTTCGCCAACGGCACGCACAACGACGACGTGCAGTCGCTGGCGCGCCAGTACCTGCCGCCCCAGAACTCGATCGCCCTCTACGACCAGACGGCGAGCAGCGACGCGCGCACGGGCAATCTGCGATTCGACGGACGCTTCGAGTGGTCGCCCGACTCGGCCGACATGGTGATCGTGCAGCCGCGGCTCTATTTCCAGAACAGCGACGCCACGACCTCCGGCGGTGCCGCGAACGCGATGCTCGATGGAACCCCGCTGAGCCGCGCGATCAACCGCACGGGCGAGACCGTCGACGGCGACAACCTCTCCGGCCGGATGACGCTGCGCCGCCGCTTCGGCCGGGGCGGCAGCAACCTCACCGCCGATCTCAACGCCGGCAGCAACCGGCGGGCGACGGACGGCTCCCAGCGGGGCGTCACGGACGCGTTCGAGGGCGGCGCGGTGACGAGCGACACGCTCGACGAGCAGTCGAACTCACGCACGCTCACGCGCTCGTACTCGGCGCGGATCGCCTTCACCCAGCCGGTCGCGTCCTGGCTCAAGCTCCAGGCGATCTACAACCCCTCGCTGAGCCGCAGCGCGGCGGACGCGCGCACACTCGGCCTCACCGCCGCGACCGGTGCCTACACCACGCTCGACAGCGCACTCTCGAACTCCTACGTGAACCGGGTCACGGCGCAGAACGGCGGGCTCGCCGCGCTGCTCACGCGCGGGATCTGGAAGCTGCTCGTGAACGGCTCGGTGCAGACGATGCGGCTCCGCTCCGAGCAGACCTGGCCGTTCCCGGGCGCGCTCGAGCGCAGCTACGGCGACGTGCTGCCCTCGGCCCAGCTCACCGCCAGCTTCGCGAACCGGCGCAACCTGCGCCTCGCCTGGAACACCTCGGCCAAGGCGCCCTCCGTGGGCCAGCTCCAGAACGTGGTGAACAACTCGAATCCCCTCGCGCTCACGACCGGCAATCCGTCGCTGCGGCCGACGTACAGCCAGACCCTGAGCCTCCGCCTCATGGACGCCGATCCCATGCACTCGCGCTCGCGCTTTCTGTTCGCCAACGTCACCCGCACGTCGCACACCATCGCCAACGCGACGTTCACGGCGATCCGGGACACGGTGCTCGAAGGCGTGGCGCTCGCCCGCGGCACTCAGCTCACGCGGCCCGAGAACCTGGACGAGTCCTGGAACGGGGACCTGTTCGGCGTGTACAGCCGCCCGGCCGCCTGGCTGAAGAGCATCGTGAGCCTGAACGGCGGCGGGTCGTTCACCCGCACACCCACCCAGCTGGACGACGTCGTGAACGTGGGCAGCACCTGCGCCGTGCGCGCCGGCGTGGTGGTCGCGAGCAACATCAGCCCGAACCTGGACTTCACCGTCTCGTACACGGGCGCGTACAACATCCGGCGCAACACGCAGAGCGCGACCGGCGCGACCGGTGACTACTTCAGCCACACCGCGGGACTGCGCTTCAGTGCCACGCTGCCGGGCCGGGTCGTGATCCGGCAGGAGTTGAACAACAACTATCAGTCCGGCGTGGCGGCCGACGGGCGGAACGAGGTGCTGTGGACGACCACGCTCGGGCAGAAGTTCCTCGCCAACGATCGCGCCGAGTTCCGCCTGACCGCGACCGACGTGCTGGCTCAGGACCGGAGCCTGAACCGGAGCATCACCGAGACCTACGTGCAGGACACGCGCGATCAGGTGCTCGGCCGCTTCGTGCAGGCGGTGTTCACGTACTCGTTCCGCTGAGCCGGCCCGCGAGCGCGGGTCGGGGAACGGTGGGAGTCCAGGCTCAGCGGTTCGCGGCGCCGCTCCAGCGCACGACCCGCGCCTCGTGGATCAGGCCGCGCCCGAACAGATCCGTGCCGAGGCTCTCGGCGCGGGCACGGCCGGTGAGCGGGCCGACGAGCAGCCGATAGACGCGGGCGCCGTCCTCGAAGGCCGGAGCGACGCTGCAGCCCGCGTCCGTGGCCGCCGCCAGCTTGTCCCGCTCCTCGCGCGCGCGGTCCTCGAACATGAAGGTCGCGACCTCGATCCCGTACCGTCTTTCGTCCACCGCGGCGGCGGAAGCCGGGCCCGCGGGTGGCTGGACGTCGCCCGATCCGGCGTCGGCGTCCATGACCGCGGCGGAAGCGGCCGAAGCCGGGTGGCGCTGGCGCCGGGGCGTGATGCTCGACGAGGGCGACACCGGCGCGGCCTTGTCCCCTGCGGGCGTCAGCTCGGACCGCTGCGCCTCGACGCCCGAGGACGGCGACGCCGGCCGGGGCGCCTCGACGGCGGGCGGTCGAGCCGCGACCGGCTCACGCGTGAGGTTCGCTACGCGCTGGACCGGCCGTCTGCGGGTCGCGTTGCGGGTTGCGATCGAGAGAACGAATCCGGCGGCGAGGACGACGAGGCCGGCCGCGATCCAGGTCACCAGGGGCGATCCGCTCGCCGCGCGCGTGGATCCGCGTCTCGACGCGGGCGGTCGCCGAAGAGCCGCGCGGGGCGGGGGCGGCGCCGCGGGGCGCGCGACGGGAGCTTCCTCGAGGTTCCCGGGGATCGGAGGCGTCTCGCTCACCTTGGAACCGATTCGTGGCGGGCCGCTCGGATCCCGGAAGCGGGCGACCCAGGCCTCGACCTCCGCGCTCCGCTCGCGATCCGACTCGAACGCCTCGTGTGGCGCGGGCGCCGGTGGATCGGGCGCGCGGCGCGAGACCGGCAAACGCGGCGGCCCACGATGCTCGGCGGCCGTCGAGTCGGGCGGCGCGGGGGCGCGATCCGCGGCATACGCCCAGTCGGGCAGCATGGGGGCGCGATCCGCGGACGGCACCGTCCCGGCGGGCGCTGATTCGCTCTCCGCGGCGGGCGCCGGCTCCGGGGCGGGTCCGGGGTCGCCCGGCCGGCGCGCCGCCGAGCGCTCCGCCGAGCGCGACTCGAGCCAATCGGGGAACCGGATCTCGGGGGTCGGCGCGGTCTCGTCCGGGCCGTCGCCCGCCGCGGGGTCACGAAGGTCGGAGGAATCGTCGGACATGGCCAGGCCACCCGGATAGGGGAGATGGAGCGCGATCGACGTTCCTGTTATCGGCCGGAAGACCCACGGTCATGAGCCCCGGAATCGACGCGGATTCGCTGATTCGGAACAGCTCCGCTCGGGCTCACAGTTCAATTTCCCCCCCGACGCGTTTCCACGTACCCTGCGCGGGATCATGCTGAACTGGATCTGGGCTGCGTTCTTCCTGATCGCCTTCATCTTCGCCGTCGCGCAGGCCGCGCTGGGTCACCCGGACGTGCTGCGCGCCGTGGTGGCCTCGCTCTTCGACTCCGCGAAGACGGGCTTCGAGATCGCGCTCGGCCTGACGGGCGTGATGAGCCTCTGGCTCGGACTCATGCGGATCGGGGAGCGCGGCGGCGTGGTCGAGGGCATCGCCCGCGTCTTCCGGCCGCTGTTCCGGCGCCTGTTCCCGGGCATCCCCGACGGCCACCCCGCGGGCGGTGCCATCGTCATGAACCTCTCGGCGAACATGCTCGGTCTCGACAACGCGGCCACTCCGCTCGGGCTCGCCGCCATGCGCGAGCTGCAGACGTTGAACGCGGAGCGCGAGCGCGCCACGAACGAGATGATCCTGTTCATGGTGATCAACGCCTCGTCGGTGACGCTGCTGCCGGTCACGATCTTCACCTTCCGCGCCCAGCTCGGCGCGCACGATCCGACCGACGTCTTCGTGCCCATCCTGATCGCGACCTACTGCAGCGACATGGGAGGCTTCCTGCTCACCGCGGCCGTGCAGCGCATCCGCATCTGGAACCGCGTCGTGCTCGGCTGGATCCTGCTGCTCACCGCGCTCGTGGTCGGGCTCGTCACCTACTTCGCCCGCCTGCCGGCGGCGGCAGTCGGTCCGCAGTCGGCGCTGCTCGCGAACGGTCTGCTGCTCGGCGTGATCGTGCTCTTCCTCGCGGCGGGCGCCCGCAAGCGCGTGAAGCTCTACGAGACGTTCATCGAGGGCGCGAAGGATGGCTTCCAGGTCGCGGTCGGCATCGTGCCGTACCTGGTCGCGATCCTGGTCGCGGTCGGCGCGCTGCGGGCGAGCGGGGCGCTCGAGGCCCTGCTCGGCGCGATCCGCGCCGGGACGCACTCGCTCGCGCTCGACACGCGCTGGGTCGACGCGCTGCCGACCGCGCTGATCAAGCCGTTCTCCGGCAGCGGCGCCCGCGGCATGATGGTCGAGACCATGAAGACCTTCGGCGCCGATTCATTCGCCGGCCGGCTTTCGTGCGTGATCCAGGGCAGCACCGAGACCACGTTCTACGTGCTCGCCGTCTACTTCGGCGCGATCGGCGTCAAGGATACGCGCCACGCGCTGCCCTGCGCGCTCTTCGCCGAGCTGTGCGGCGTGGTCGCGGCGATCTTCGTCTGCTACCTCTTCTTCCGCTGACGTCCCGGCCGGCGCTCGTCCCACCGTCGAGATCGAGCGGCAATTGCCCGGGCTCGGGGGTGGGCGCGGCTCAGCTCTCTCCGAGCACGTGCAGGTACCGCTCGACCACGAGCTGGATGACGATGTCGGGGCGCTCGCGCTCGATGCGCTCGCGACGGAGCGTCGGCCCGGCGTCCACCAGCCGGCTCGCGTGGGCGCGGAGGAACGGCTCGAGAGCGTCCCAGAACGAATCGTGGGCGACGAGGATCACGGGCGCGCCCCGGGCGGCGAGCGGCGCGCGCCCGGGCCTCGGGCGGAAGCGGAATTCGGTGTTCTCCGGCAGCCCCAGCGTGTGATCGAAGGAGGATCGCGGCAGCACGCGCACCTCGAAGTCGTCGAGCCCGCGCGGCCAGAGCGCGGGGCACACGGCCGCGAACTCGCCCGCGATCCGCCGGTAGGCGTAGAACGCGCCGAGCTGGTTCCAGTGCGTGCCGCCGCGGTTGTAGAGCGGGCGCGGATCGCCGCGCTTCGCCTCGAGCAGCGTGCTCCGGAGGTCGATCAGGTGGATGGCGGTGTCGGCGCGCACGGCGTCGACGAGCTGGTCGAGCCGCGTGACCGGGCGGATCCTGCGGATCGAGCGTGGGAGGTACTCGGGGTACACGCTCTCCTTGTTCGGGATCACGACGTACAGACAGACGATCCCGCGATCGCGGCACCAGCGGGCCTGCGCCGCCAGACGCGCGCGCATCGCGCCCAGCTCGGCCGCCCCGTAGGGCGCGAGGCCCTTCCAGTCCTCGATCGTCACCCCGTCGGGAACCTCCTCCGACCGGTAGAAGATCCAGCCGCCCCGGCCGAAGATCAGCCTCGAAGAGGGGCTCGCATGCAGGACGCGGAGCCCGAGCATCGCGTCCCACCGCACGAGCAGCCCGCGGAATCCGAAGTTGTAGCGGACGTACTCCCGGAGAGCGGGCAGATCGTCGGCCCAGGTGCGCAGCGAGAAGGTCGGCGCCGCGTCCCTCTTCCGGCGCTCGAGCGCGTCCAGAGCGTCGATCCCGGGGAAGAGGTGGCAAGTCATCTCGACCAGCGGAAGCCCGATCGCGGCGAGGAAGACGAGGACGAGCGCCCACTCGGCCGCGGCGCGCGACGAGAGCCCGCGGCCGGGGCGGCCCGCCTGGTCCGGCTCCGACGTTCCCCGATCGCGCACCGGTCCTCCGCGGATCAGAACTGCTGGTAGACGAAGGGCGTGTACGTGCCCCCCGCCATGGTCACCAGGGTCAGCAGCAGCAACGCGAGCAGCAGGCCGACCTCGCCGAACGCGAGACCAGCCGGGATCCAGCTTCCCGCGCCCGCGCCGGCTTCGACTCGGGCTCCGGCCCGGCGCAGGATCGATCCCAGAGGAGCGCAGCCGATGACGCCGCAGACGAGCGCCAGCGCGAGCGGTCGGTCCAGCAGGGTCGCGAGCGAGATCCGCTCGCCCTCGGCCGCGACTCCCGCGGGGAGGCCGTACATCGCTCGCAGCAACTCGAGCGCCCGTGACAGGCTCGGCGCGCGGAACACGACCCAGCCCATGAGGACGATCCACTGCGTGAGCACGAGCCGGCCGGGTGATCCGAGGCGCCGCAGCATCCACTTGCCGCTCCTCGACGCTTCGACGATCAACGCGAGCGCGAGCCACAGGCCCCAGATCACGCACCCCCAGGTGATCCCGTGCCACAGCCCGCACAGCAGCATGGTGACGAGCGTGGCGGACGCGTACGCCCACGTCTCGGCGCGGATGTTGAGCACGCGATCGGCGACGATCCACCGCGACACGGAGTAGGCCAGCGGCAGGTGCACGTAGTCGCGCAGCCACTGCGAGAGCGAGATGTGCCAGCGGCGCCAGAACTCGCGGATCGATCGGGACACGTAGGGATGATCGAAGTTCTCGGCGAACTCCAGCCCGCACATCCGCGCGATCCCGATCGCCATGTCCGAGTAGCCCGAGAAGTCGTAGACGAGCTGCAGCGCGAAGCCGATCGCGCCGAGCCACGCCGCGCCGGCGGTGACGCTCGACGGGGGAGCCGAGAAGATCTCGTTCACGGGGGTCGCGAGCGTGTCCGCGATCAGCACCTTCTTCGCGAGCCCGGTGACGAAGCGCCGCACGCCGCTGGCGAAGCCGGCCCGGCTGATGCGGGGACGCGCGAGCTGCGGTCCGAGATCGCGCCAGCGCACGATCGGCCCCGCGACGATCTTCGGAAAGAGCGCGAGCCAGGCCGTGAAGCGGATCGGGTCGTGGGCCGAAGCGACCTGACGGCGATGGACGTCGATCACATAGGACATCAGCGCGAGCACGAGGAACGATACGCCGAGGTGTCCGGCGCGGCGCACGAACCGCGCGCCGGCCCAGGGATGGGCGAGGGGAATCGAGACGCCCACCCGGTTCAGCAGCAGGATGCCGAGATCGAGGATCAGGATCAGCGCGAGCAGGGCGGCGGCGAGGCGGCGACCCGCGCGGCCCTGAGCGGGGATCCGGGCGATCGCGAGACCGGCGAGATAGTGGGGGACGACCATCAGGGCGAGCAGCGCGAGGTACACGGGGCCGCCCCAGGCGTAGAACACGACGCTGATGACGAGGAGAACGGCCGCCCGTGTCGCGCGCGGCGCGAGGGCGACGAGCGCCAGCGTGATCGGCAGGAAGAGGAACAGGAACGGCGGGGAGCTGAGATGCAGAGGCAGGCTCCTCTCGGGCTCGCGGCTTCGGCGCGGGGACCCGCGGATCGTGCGCGCGGCAGCGGGTCACACGCATGATACGCCGCGGGTGCGTTCCGCACGAGCGCCGCGTGGCACGACGCGCGGCGTCACGCAAGAGACCGCGGGCCACTCCGGCGCGAGTCCGCAGGGAGATCCCTCGCGCCGTGCTACATTGGGCAGCAAGGCGAACCCGGAGGCGCTCCCTGTCCGATCCGAGCGAGACATCGATCCCCGCGTCGCAGGCGATGGAGCCGCCGTCGGCCATGAGCGCCCGCGCTCCGGCGCGCCGCTATCCCTGGCGCACGTTCGCCTTCCTGGCGGCGGCCGGCACGCTGACCGCGCCGCTGGCGATCCCCTACACGCTGGCTCTCGAGGCGAACGTCCGCGCGGCCGCGCCGCCGCCGAACGCGTTCGGCGTGCTCGCGATGATGGCCCGCGCGCTCGTCCTCATGACTCCGGCCGCCGGCCTGGGTCTGCTCGTCGCGCGCCGCCTCGGACTCGGCGCGCCGTATCTCGAGAGCTGGCTCGATGGCGCGCCCCGGCCGGCCGAGCCGCTCCGGTCGATCGCGGGGCCCGCCCTGCGATGGGCGGCGGTCGCGGCGCTCGCCGCGTTCGGCGTCGACGCGTTCTTCGTACGCGCGCTCGGAGTGCGCGTTCCCGCGCCCGAGATCCACGCTCGCATCGACGTCGTCTGGTGGCGCGGCGCGCTCGCGAGCCTCTGGGCCCCGTTCGCCGAGGAGACCTTCGATCGCCTGCTCCTGCTCTCGCTCGTGGCCTGGATCGGGACGAGCCTGTTTCGTGCGCGGGGCAGCCGCGGGCGCACGGTGGCGCTGTGGTGCGCCATCCTGCTCACCGCGACCTTCTTCGGCTGGTACCACATCGGCAACGAGCGGATCTTCGCTCAGGTCGTGCCGCCGATCGTGGCGCTGCGCACCGTGCTGATCATCCTGCCGGTCGGGCTGGCTTTCGGGTGGCTCTACGTGCGCCGCGGGCTCGAGGCGGCCATCCTCTCGCACTTCCTGATCGACCTGATCGTGCACGTGCTGAGGCCTCTCGCCGGGCGCCTCGGCTGAGAGCCGGGGCCCGGCCGCGGCTGCCAGAAGACCCAAAATGGCCGCAATCCCGGCGAACTCATGGGTTGACGCGGCTCACGGCAGCCGGGGATAATTAACTCGGCCGTTCGCGCAGTGGGCGGACGGAGAGCCCCCAGCCCCCGCACCTCGCTCCGAGAACGGCCGGCCTGGTGGCGCAAGCGCAGTCCGTGCCGGGCACACCCCCAAGCGGGGACGCCGGAGGTCGCCATGTCTGCCAGGTCCCCTTCGCTCTGCCTCATCCTCGTCCTCACTCTCGCGGCTTCCGTTTCCTCGGCCCTGTCGGCACGAGCCGCGGGGAACACCGGGGATCCACCCCGGGTCGAGCGCGCCGTCTCCTTCCGTCCCATGCCGCTCGCCGGCACGTCCGCCGCCAACCTCTCGGATCTGGCGCGGGCCGAATCGCGCATGCCTGGGATCGCGCGGCCGCCGATTCGTGCCCTGATCCGCGACGAAATGGAGGGCGAGGAGGAGCTGGTGCAGCCCGACGAGCCCGGGTTCCCGCCGCCGGCGCGCTTCGGGATGGGGCGCATGCTGACCACGCCCTCGCCCGCGCCCTCGACGAGCTTCGCCGGCCTCGACGACATCGCGATGGTAGACTCGAGCTACATCATCATCCCGCCCGACGTGAACGGCGCGGTGGGGCCGTCGCTGATCTTCCAGAACCTCAACAACAACGTGCGGATCCTCGACAAGGCCACGGGCTCCGTGCTCCTCACAGTGGGCGTGAACACCTTCTGGGCGCCGGTGGGCGGGTCGCCCAACAACTACACGGATCCGCGCTCGGTCTACGATCCGTACAACGGCCGCTTCATCACCGTGATGCTGGGCGATCTGGACCAGA
>DATKKO010000126.1:0-2044 GCA_035542955.1 Terriglobales bacterium | reverse complement strand
TCGACCGCGGCCGCGGGCATCGGCGGCCGGAGCGGATCGCTCCAGACGCCTCCCGGCCTGCACCGCATCCACGCCCGGATCGGCGCGGGCAGCCCGTCCGGCGCGGTGTTCGTGAGCCGGGAGCCCACCGGTGAGATCTGGCGCGGCGAGCCGCGCGAGGACGATCTCATCCTCACCCGCGTGCTCACGCTCGAAGGCCTCGAGCCGGGAGTCAATCGCGGTCCGGACTGCGACTCGCTCGAGCGCTTCATCTACATCCACGGCACGAACCACGAGAGCAGGCTGGGCGAGCCCGGCTCGCACGGCTGCATCCGCATGGCGAACGCGGACGTCATCACCCTGTTCGATCGCGTGAGCGAGGACGATCTCGTCGCCGTGCTCGACGACGTGCCCCTGCCGGACTGGCGCGTCGGCCGCTTCCATTACGCCGGCATCGCCGGGAGCGGGATGAGCGCCCTCGCGCAGTTCCAGGTCATGCGCGGCGGCACGGCGAGCGGCAGCGACCGGTCCTTCGATCGCGGCGAGCGCCCCGGCGCGCGCGCGCAGCTCGAGCGGCTGGGCATCCGCATCCTGCCCCAGGACGGCAGCGGGGTCGCGGGCGCCGCCGTGGTCGTGCTGTCGACCGCGGTCGAGGCGTCCGTGCCGGACCACGCCGCGGCGCGCGCGGCCGGCGTGCCCGTCGCGCACCGCTCCGAGCTGCTGGCCCGCTTCGTCGCCGACCACCGCACGATCGCGGTCTCGGGAACGAGCGGCAAGTCGACGGTCGTGGCCATGATCTTCGAGATCCTGCGCGGGAGCGGGAGGGATCCTTCGGTGATCACGGGGGGAGAGCTCGTGCTGCTCCAGCAGCAGGATCTCTGGGGCAATGCCTGGGCGGGCGGCTCGGATCTGCTCGTGGTCGAGGCCGACGAGAGCGACGGATCGGTGGTGCGATACGCCCCGGCGATCGGCGTCGTGACGAACCTGCAGCGCGATCACCGCGAGACCACGGAGGTGGAGCCGATGTTCCAGGCGTTCCGCGCCCGCTCGCGCGAGGCGTTCGTCGTGGGCGAGGCCGGCTCTCTCTCGGCGCTCCGGGACGGGGCCACCGTCTTCGGCTTCGATCCGGGCGCGTCCGTGCGCGGCACCGAGGTGAGCCTGCGCCCGGACTCGAGCGCGTTCGCGGTGGAGGGCGTGCGCTTCACGCTGCCCGCGCCGGGGCGGTACAACGTCGAGAACGCGCTCGCCGCGATCGCCGCCTGCCGCGCGGCCGGCGTGCCCCTCGCCGAGATGACGGCGCCGCTCGCCCGCTTCCAGGGGACGAGCCGGCGCTTCCAGTCGCTCGGCTCGGCGCGGGGCATCGAAGTCGTCGACGATTTCGCGCACAACCCCGCCAAGATCGCCGCGGCGCTCGGCGCGGCCGCGTTGCGCGCGGGATCGGGTCGCGTACTCGCGGTCTATCAGCCGCACGGCTACGGTCCCACGCGCTTCCTGCGCGCGGACCTGGTCGCCACCTTCGCCTCGAGCCTGCGAGCGCAGGACCGGCTGTGGCTGCTCGAGGTGTTCTACGCCGGCGGCACCGCGGTGCGCGACTTCTCGGCCGCCGACATCGCGGCCGAGATCGCGGCGCGCGGCGTCGCGGCGGAGTTCGCGCCCTCACGGGATCGGCTCGTGGAGCGCGTCGCCTCCCTCGCGCGTCCCGGGGACGTGGTGCTGGTGATGGGCGCGCGCGATCCGTCGCTCACCCATCTTGCCCGCACGCTGCTCGCGCGCATCGGCTCGTTCGCGGACTGAGGGTTGCGGGGACGCGGATCAGCTCTGGCTCGTACGCCGTCCTGTGCTTCAGCGGGCCCCGTGCGGCTCGGCCGCCCGCGCCCGCTGGAGCGAATCGAGCGTGGCCGCCAGGCGCTCGAGCGTGGCCGCGGCCTGCGCCAGCGCGGGCGGAAGCGCGGCCCGCGAGCCGATCCGAGCAAGAGCCGCGCGCGCCGAATCCGGCTCACCGGCCCGGAGCCAGGCCTCCGCCGCCCGGATCGAGGTCGCCGGAGCCTGCAGGGCCGCGTACGCG
>DATKKO010000125.1:0-6350 GCA_035542955.1 Terriglobales bacterium | reverse complement strand
AGCCCCGTCAGCTCGGCGAAGCGGCCGGTCTCGAGCAGGTGCCGCTCCTCGGCCTGCGCCCAGCCGATCACCGCGCCGCCCACACTCTCGGCCGCGAGCAGCACGGTGTGCGCGGCCTTCCTCAGCCCGCGGATGCGTGCGCGCATCTCGGCCGGAGCGCAAGCGTAGCCGAGCTGACCCGAGAGGTCCGCGGCCGCGGCCGCGTCGGCCGCGGTCATGCGCCGCACGCGGATCGAGGGCGATCGACACGGGGCGCGCTTCGCGGGGCTCATCTCACCTCCCGGGAGGCCCGGCTCGCCCGACGGCCTCGTGATAGGATACGGGCGGAATGATCGACTGCAGGTTCTGCGCGATCGTGGCGGGCCGGGCGCCCGCGAAGAAGCTCGGCGAGACCACGCACGTGCTCGCCTTCCGCGACGCCAACCCGCAGGCGCCGACGCACGTGCTGCTCATTCCCAAGGAGCACGTGGCCGACTCGGTGGCCGATCTCGGGCCGCAGCACGCCACGATGCTCGTCGAGCTGTTCGAGCTGGCGGCGCGCATCGCGGATCAGGAGCGCCTGGAGCTGGGCTGGAGGCTGGTGACGAACGTCGGCCCCGAAGCGGGGCAGTCGATCCCTCATCTGCATTTCCACCTGCTCGGCGGCCGCCAGATGAGGTGGCCTCCGGGCTGATCCGAAACACGACTCCGCCGCCATCGTGCAGGACATGGCGCGCCGGTCCGCCCGCCCGCGCCCTCACCACCCCAGCACGGACGCCGGGAGCGTGCTGCGCGTCTCGCGGCGCGCGGCCCGGTGGATCTCCTCCCATCGCAGGTCGGCGGGGTTCCAGTCGTCGGTGAGCACCCGGCCACCCTTCGGCGCGAAGCGGTTGTCCCAGCCGTGCATCCGCTCGAGCACGCGCCAGTGCTCTTCGTCGTCGCTCAGCGTGGCCACCGGATCGCCCAGCCTCTCGCGCGGGATCTCCATCGCGCGATCGCTCGCGTAGAGCACGATGTCGCCGAAGCGATCGGGCGGCTCGGCCGTGGGCAGCGCGACGACGTTCCGGAAGCGCGTGCCCAGCGTGGCGGCCGCGGCGCGCGCCAGCGGCTCGGTCCAACCGATGCCCTCCAGACCGACCGCCAGCACGCCGCCCGGCCGCAGGCGCGCCTTCGCTTCGCCGAAGGCTTCCGCCGTGAGCAGCCGGCACGGCACGGCGCCGCCGCCGCCCGCGTCGAGCACGATCAGGTCGAAGCTGTCGCGCGAGCCGCGCAGGAACCGGCGCCCATCCGCGACGTGCACGGTCGCGAACGCCGGCCGGAGACGGAAGTGCTCGCGCGCCACAGCCACCACGGCGGGATCGATCTCGACCGCGTCCACGCGCCTGTTGTCGATGGCGAGCGCGCGCGCGAGCGGTCCGCCGCCGAGGCCCACGAGCAGCGCGCGGCCGGGGCGCTCGAACAGGTCGGCGGCCAGCTCGAGCACGGGAATGCGGTCCTGGTGCGGGCCGGCGTCCTCGATGCGCACGCGGGTGCGGATGTCGCCGTCGAGCAGCAGGAAGCGTTCGCCCCGATGGTCCACGACGCGCAGCTCGGCGAAGGGCGTCTGCCGCAGCACGCGGACCTCCGCCGGCAGAGGCCTCGCTTCGTGCCAGCGCAACAGCTCGGAGACCGCCACCACGGTCAGCACACCCATCGGGCCGAGCCGGCGCGCCCCCGTCTGCGCGATCGCGGAGGCCACGAAGAGCGCGGCGCCCACGAGCAGGAAAACCCGGGTGACGCCGAGGCTCGGCACCAGCACGAACCCGGTGAGCAGAGCGGCCGCGACTCCGGCGAGCGCGGAGAACGCGAGCAGGTTCCCCGCGACGCGACCCACCTCGTCGGGGCTGCGCGCGGCGAGCCGGATCGCGTACGGGACCGTCACGCCCACGAGCGCGAGGGGCGGGAAGAAGAGCACGAACGAGGCGACGAGCACGGCGGCGCGCGGGCCCCAGCTCTCGGTCGCCGCCAGCAGGGGCGCTCGCAGCCAGGGGATCACGATCACCCACAGCCCGGCCACCGCGAGCACGATCGAGAGCCGCCCCGGGCGCGCGCCGTGGTCGGCCCAGCGTCCGCCGAGGGCGCAGCCCGCCGCCAGCGCCGCGAGCGTCGCCGCGACGAGCGCGGACCCGAGGAACAGGCTCGCGCCGTAGAACGGCCCGAGCACGCGCAGGCCGAGGATCTCGAGCGCGAGCACGGACGCGCCCGTGAGCGAGACCACGAAGTACAACGGGGTGTGCTTCATCGATCCGCCCGGCGCCGCTCCGCTGCCCGGATCACGGCGTGGTGTCGGGCATCGCGCGGATCTCTCCCGTGACCTGGATCGCGACCGGCCAGCCCTCGAGCCGCTTCGGGATGCGCCGCTCGAGCGCCGGGGTCTTCTTCACGACCATGACGACGATCACGGGGGAGCCGTCGGCGCGCGCGCCCTGGTAGGTGCCCACCACGCCGCGCAGCTCCATCAGCTCGGGCGTGTGCGAGGCGAGGACGTCGGCGATCGGACGCTGGGGCATGGCGGGGAGCTTCGCGCGTTCCGTCGCGGGATGGCAAGCGGCCAGCGCGCCGAGGAGAACTCCGCACGCGGCCACGAAGGCGGCGCGCCCGGCGGGGGGCCGGGCGCGCGCGCTGTCGTTACGCTTCCGAATCGGCATCGCTCCGGAGGGCGACTACTGGCCCACCATCGTCGCGCCGAGGTAGCTCAACACGGTGCTGATCGGATTCGCGACCGCCGTCGAGCTGCTGCCGGCGAAGAGCAGGCCCACCGCCTTCGGATTGGTGGTGATGTCCTGCACCATGAGCGAGCCCGAATCCCCGCCGGCGAGGAACCGGCTCCTCGTGTTCCTGATGATGATCTGGCCGGTGAAGGTCTTGTTGAAGGTCGAGCCCGCGCACTCGGTCTCGTAGCCCACGGTCACCGTGGCGTTGAGCCCGGAGATCGTGCTGCGAGTGAGCCCCGTGGTGCGGCCGCTCTTCTTCACCGCCATGTTCACGGCCGGCGCGATGGTCGTCGCCGAGATCGTGCCGACCTCGAGGATCGCCCCGTCCGTGCGCACCATGCCCGAGCGGACCTGCGCGATCGCGCAGTCCACGTTGGGCGTCGAGCCCGGAGGGTAGAGCGTCGACAGCGACGAGACGTCGGCCACCAGGTTCACGCCGCTCGTGCTGCAGTTGTTGTCCACGTAGCCGGGCTGCATGATGTCGTCGCCGATCGCGGAGACCTTGCCGTTGCCGCCCGACACGACGTCGCCCGCGAACACGTGGCTGTTGCTGAGGATGTACTGGGTGGTGCCCTTCTTCACCAGCGAGCCCAGCGTGCCGCTGCAGCAGTAGCCGTTCGCCAGATCCACCACCGAGCCACCGGAGGTGCCGAGCTGGATCGGCGGCGTCTGCTTGCCGGTGTGCGCCGCGAAGGCGACGATCTTTCCGGTCACGTTCTCGACCACCGTGTAGCCTTCGAGGCTCCTCGGCAGCCGACCGGCCGGCATCGCGTTCTCGGTCAGCACCATGATGGCCGGCTTGCCGGCGTCGTCCGCGGTGACCGCGGTGCCGACCACGCCCGGCATCGCCATCAGCTCCGGCGTGTGCGCCTCCTGCACGCGCATCGCCCCGACGAGATCCGTCTGCTTGACGACGGTCACGCCGCCCGAGCCGACATCCGCGGGTGAGGTGACGAGTGAGGACTTGCCGCAGCCCGCGAGCGCGATGCCAAGCGCGAGGGCTACGACGAGGAGAAGGGTGAGACGACGAGCCATGGGGACCTCCCGGTGAAAGGTGACCAGCTCGTGAGCCGCGCGGGGCATGCCGTCACCCGCCAGCGCGCAGAATCCGGCACGCCCGCGTGACAATTCAATGAGAATCTCGCGGGGGGTGGGCGAAGCAGGATCGGGGCCAGATGATATTCGGTCCCCGGGCGCCCTCGCGGGGAGGACGGAACGCTCGAATCATCTGTCCAGGAGCGGACTTCGCTGGCGTTGACAGTCGTTCGCCGTCGAATCTACGGTCCGCCGATGGCGCGCAGGGCGGATCCGCGGCTCGTGCTCGAGCTCCTCGGCGGCGTGGTCTACTCCACCGGGATCTTCGGCATCCTGCTGTTCCTTCCGGCCTGGACTCTCCACTGGTGGCGGGGCTGGGTCTTCGTCGGCGTGGTTCTCGTCGCCTCGTCCGTCACCATGTTCGGCGTCTTTGCCGGCCGCCCGGAGCTTCTCGAGGAGCGCTACCGGTCGCCGCTCCAGAAGAACCAGCCGCTCGTGGACAAGGTGCTCACCCCTCTGCTCGTGCTCGGGTTCCTCGCCTTTGTCGCCTTCATCCCGCTCGACGTGTTCCGCTTCCACCTGCTGGGCGGGACCGGCTCCGTCCCCGCGGCGCTCGGCCTCGCGCTGTTCGTCGGCGGCTGGACCCTGCTCGCGCTCGCCATGCGGGACAACCCGTTCGCCGCCCCGGTGGTGAAGGCGCAGCACGAGCGCGGGCAGACGGTCGTGCGGACCGGGCTCTATCGCTTCGTCCGGCATCCGATGTACGCGGGCGCGATCCCGCTCATGCTCGGGATCCCGCTGTGGCTCGGATCGCGCGCGGGCCTGCTGGTCGCGATCGCGCCGCTCGTGATCCTCGTGCTGCGCGTGGGCGTCGAGGAGAGCCTGCTGCAGCGCGAACTGCCCGATTACGCGGACTACGCGCGCGCGGTGCGCTGGCGGCTCGTGCCGGGGATCTGGTAGGAGGACGGCTCAGGAATCGGCGGACGGGCCGTCGAGCCAGCGGCGGTGCTCCTCGGCCAGCGACGTGAGGTCGGTCCTCGCCGCCAGCGCCCGTGCCGCCCTTCGGCACTCCGTGGCCCGGTCCGGGAAACGCCGGGCGCATTCGGCGTACAGGGCCAGCGCCCGGCGGCGCAGTTCCTGGGCGGACGCGGCGTCGCCTGTGCCCGAGAGGAGATCACTCTCCTGCGCCGTGATCCAAGCGAGGGCGTCCAGCACCTCCGGGTCGTGCGCCAGGACCGAGGCAGAAGCTGGATCCAGACGCCGAAGCAGCTCGAGCTCCTTTCCGACGCCGGCCTGCATCGCCGTGCGCAGCGCTTCCAGCCCCGAAGCGTATTGCCCGTCGTCGTGCGCCTTCGCGACGATGCGGGCGACGGCCTGGGCGAGCTGCTTCACCTGGCGCACGATGAAGTCCCGCTCGAACTCGGGCATGGCGGTCTTTCCTCGGCGCTGCGCCGGCGCTACCCCTCCGCCC
This sequence comes from Terriglobales bacterium, assembly GCA_035542955.1. Classification (GTDB taxonomy): domain Bacteria; phylum Eisenbacteria; class RBG-16-71-46; order RBG-16-71-46; family RBG-16-71-46; genus JANXPZ01. The sequence goes on along the minus strand of DATKKO010000125.1, from coordinate 1,112 downwards.
GCGTCTCCTCCTCCGGCGGCGCGCCGCCGCGCGCGAACCTGGTCCACAGCAGGTAGACCGGGATGCCGAGCAGCACGATGCCCAGGCCGGGCCAGGTGTAGAGCGGCTTCGTGATCAGGAGGTCCACCGAGATCGCCGCCGCGGCCAGAACATAGAGCGCCGGCACGACCGGATAGCCGATCGCTCGATACGGCCGCTCCGCGTCGGGACGCGTGCGGCGCAGAATGAAGATCCCCCACACCGTGAAAATATAGAAGAGCAGCACCGCGAACACGACGTAGTCGAGCAGGTTGCTGTACGTGCCGGACAGGCAGAGCAGGCTCGCCCACACCGCCTGCGCCCCGAGCGCCCAGCCCGGGACCGACTTGTCGTTGAGCGCGCCCGCCCGCGCGAAGAACAGCCGGTCGCGCGCCATGGCGTAGTAGACGCGCGCGCCGGCGAGGATCAGGCCGTTGTTGCAGCCGAAGGTCGAGACCATGATGAGCGCCGCCATGATCACCGCGGCCGAGGCGCCGAAGATCATCGTCGCGGCGGCGACGCCCACCCGGTCCGAGGTCGCGAACTGGATCCCGCGCCCGAGGATGTCCGGCGCGCCGGGCGTTCCCCGCAGCGGCAGGATCTGGATGTAGGCGACGTTCGCGAGCAGGTAGAGCATGACCACGATGCCCGTCCCGAGCGCGAGGCTCAGCGGGATCGTGCGCTTCGGCCGCACCACCTCGCCCGCGGTGAAGGTGATGTTGTTCCACGCGTCGCAGGAGAACAGCGAGCCCACGAGCGAGGCGCCGAGCGCACCGAGCAGCGCGAGGCCCGCCAGCGGCTCGATCGAGCTGATCGCGCCGCTCTGGACATGGGTCCAGGCCGCCTGCCAGAAGTGCGAGAAGTTCGCGGCGATCGCCTGCGCGTTCCGGCCGACCGCGAGCCCCAGCACGATCAGGCCCAGCAGCGCGGCCGTCTTCGCCAGCGTGAAGATGTCCTGCACGATCTTGCCGCCGTGCAGGCCGCGCGTGTTCACCCAGGTCAGGAACACGATGCTGGCCATGGCCACCACGCGCGCCGCCGTCACCTTGAAGAAGCCGAAGTCGTGCAGCACCACGTTCTCGCCCAGCGCGGGC
>DATKKO010000124.1:0-6956 GCA_035542955.1 Terriglobales bacterium | reverse complement strand
AGGCGGGCGGGCCCGAGTACCTCCTCCAGCAGCTCGCGGAGATCGCGCGCGCACCGGCCCGCGTGCGCGACTACATGGAGCGCATGGCGGATGCGCATCCCGATACCGCCGTACGCGCCGCGGTGCTCGGCCGCCTGGTCGCCTGGACGCAGGTCTCGGGAGACACGATGGGCTACGGCGGCTACTACGCCCGCCTGATGCGCGAGTTTCCCGCCTCTCCGCAGACGGACGGGATCCGGAAGAGCTACGCCCCCGATCGCGCGATCCAGAAGGGCAAGGTGGTTCCCGCGTTCTCCTTCGTCGATCTCGAAGACACGAGCCGCGTCTATGGCCCGGCGGAGTTCGCGGGCAAATACCTGCTCATCGACTTCTGGGCCACATGGTGCGGACCCTGCAAGGGCGAGATGAAAGGCCTGCACGACGCGTACGCGAAATACCACGCGCGGGGCCTCGAAATGCTGAGCGTCTCGTTCGACCAGGACCGGGAGGCCGTTGCGAAGTTTCGCCGCGGGAAGTGGCCGATGCCGTGGCTCAACGCATTCGCGACCGACGGCTTCGACGGAGCGTCGGCGAAGCAGTTCGAGATCATGGGAATCCCGCGGCCGATCCTGGTGGCCCCAGATGGGAGGATCGTCGCGCTGGAGTTCGAACTGCGCGGCGAGCAGCTCGATCGCACGCTCGCGACGCTGTTACCTGGCGCGGGAGGCGGCGCGGCGCGGTAGTCGAGCGCGGAGCGGAGTCGATCCTCCGTGCCGTGCCGCCGCTCAATCCCGCGGCAGATCCTCGATCGCCCGCTCGAGCTCGGGCAGGTCGAGCGCGGCGAGCGGGTTCGTGGCCCGGCGCACGTAACGCACACGGCCTGCCTGGTCCACCAGCACTACGCCGCTCTGCTGGATGAGCGAGACGATGCGCCGCGCGTATCCGTAGGCGCGGAACACGTCGCGCTCGCGATCGGCGAGCACGCGGTAGGGAGCGCGGATCAGCCGGGCAAGGCGCCGGGCCGCGTCGCCGCCGCCCGGGCCGATGACCAGGATCTCCACTCCGCGCTCGCGAAACCTGCCGGCTGCCTGTCCCAACTGGACAGTGTGGATCATGCAGATCGCTCAGGTGAACGCGCGCATGAAGTAGAGCGCGACGTTGCGCGAGCCGCGGCACTCGTCGAGCCGCACGCGCTCGCCGGTGTGGGCCTCGAGCGCGAACGCGGGCGCTTCGTCGCCGGGAGCGACGAGAGTCTGTTGCCGGGGCACGATCACCTCGCCGTTTTCGTTCGTCGAGATCCGGCGCGCCTCGCTTCGCACGAGCAACGGGCGAAGCGGCGCCGCGGGGAGGTGCAACGAGGTTACTCGACGTGGGCGTTCATGCAAGTAAAGGAACGCGACCTTATAACAACTCCTTGAGCCTCGCGTAGCCCGCGCGGCTCACCGGGAGCTGCTTGCCGTCGGCGAGGATCGCCACGTGGCTGTCCTTGGCGTACAGCTCGAGCCTCGAGATGCGCTCGAGGTTGAGCACGCAGGAGCGGTGGATGCGCACGAAGCGCGCGGGATCGAGCCCCGCGGCGACCTCGGCCAGCGGCTGCGGCTTCAGGTGCGACTTGCCGCCGGCGTGGATCGCCACGTAGTCGTCCTGCGCCTCGATCCAGTCCACGCGCTCGACCGGGATCACGTGGACGTTCGCGCCGTCCTTCACGAGCAGGCGCTCGACGTACTGCCCCGGCGGGCGCGCGGCCGCCGCGAGCGCGGTGGGCGAGGGCCCCGGCGCGCCGGCCGCGCCGAGCCGGGCGCGCACCTGCGCCAGCGCCTCGTCGAGCCGCTCGCGCCCCACCGGCTTCAGCACGTAGTCCACGGCGTGCACCTCGAAGGCCCGCAGGGCGTACTCGTCGTACGCGGTGACGAAGACCACGGCGGGCGGCCGCTCGAGCAGCTCGAGCACCTCGAAGCCGTCGAGCTTGGGCATCTGCACGTCGAGGAACACCAGATCCGGCGCGGCCTCGCCGATCACCTTGACCGCCTCGAATCCGTTCGAGCACTCCGCGGCGATCTCGATCTCCGGATGCGCGGCGAGATACTCGCGCAGCAGCGCGCGCGCCGGCGCCTCGTCGTCGACGAGCACGACCCGCAGGGGGCGCTCCCCGGCGCTCATCGCGCGCCCGCTGCCTGCCGCGCGGCGTCGAGCGCCGGCAGGCTCAGGGCCACGCGGAAGCGGCCGGGCTCCTCGAGCACGTCGAGCCGGGCGCGGCGGGGATCGAGCGCGGCGAGGCGCTGCCGCACGTTCGCGAGGCCGAGCCCGCTGCCCCGGCGCGGCGGCGCCTCGGGGTCGCGCGGATTCTCGACCGCGATCTCGAGCGCGGGCCCGCGCCGGTGCGCCTCGATGCGGATCGTGCCGCCTTCCACCCGGTCGGCCACGCCGTGCTTCACCGCGTTCTCGATCAACGGCTGGATCAAGAGCGGCGGCACGAGGCATGGGAGCGCGTCCGCGTCCGCCTCGCGCTCGACCGTGAGCCGCGGGCCGAAACGGACCTGCTCGATCGCGAGGTAGCGCTCGGCGAGCGACAGCTCCTCCTCGAGCGCGACGCGCTCGCGCCCGCCGAGGGCGAGGCTGGTGCGCAGGAAGTCGCCGAGCAGGCCGCACATGCGGCGCGCGGCCTCGGGGTCGGGACCGACCAGCGCGCTGATCGAGTTCAGGCTGTTGAAGAGGAAGTGCGGATGGAGCTGCGCGCGCAGCGCGCGCAGCTCCGCCTCGCGGGCGCTGACCTGGGTCTCGAGCAGCCGGCGCTCGGCTTCGCGCGCGTTCTCCTGCGCGAGCACGAAGTAGTGCGCGATCAGGGACTGCAGATAGAGCAGGATGCCCGCGACCCAGATGATGGCGAGGTCGCCCGGCAGGCCCTCGCGCCCGGCGTCGAGGTGGAGGTGCCGGACCAGGAACAGGTCCCACGCGGCGGCGATCCCCACCCAGGCGAGGCTGGCCTGGATGGCCGAGAGGCCGAGCGCGCCGAAGTGGTGGAGTAGCGCGGGGCGATCGAGGTGCGCACGATCGATGGGATGCGCGCGGCACACCCACCAGGCCGAGAGGCAGATGAAGGCGTAGACGAACGCGAGCGGGACCACGAACGCCATCGTCGAGACGAGGGAGCGGCCCTGCAGGCCGCCGATGAACGCGGCGAGCAGCGCGGCTACGCCGGCCCAGGCGAAGAGGTAGAGCGCGAAGCGCAACGGGTTGCGGAACAAGGGATGCATCAGTTCCTCACCTCCACGCCGCCCATGAGGATGACGCCCTTCAGGATCAGGTGGCCGCGGGACTCGCCCGCCGGCGCGCGGGTCGAATCCTCGTATCCGCCCAGCATGGCGACCGTCTCGACCGAGACCTTCCAGTCCGCCGGCACGTAGAGATCGATCCCGCCCAGCAGCACGACGAGATCGATCGTGGCGGTGCCGCCGGCCAGGCGCGCGCTCCTGAGATCGAGCACCTGCCCGCCCATGACCGCGGTGGCCTCGCCGTGGCTCAGGTTCTGCGAAACGATCTTGCGCTCGATCTTCGAGAGCAGGGCGAGCGTGCTGAAGCGGGACGAGCGGCCATCCGCCGCGTTCGCGACCTCGGCGGCCGTGGGGGAGCCGGATTCATCCGGCGGCCGGTGGATGCCGCCGCGCCAGCCGGGCAGCATCTCCGCGCTCCAGCGTTCGCGCCCGAACGAGCGGAGCAGGAGGTTCGCGCCGATCAGGATGAGCACGACCGGCCACAGATCCCAGATGCTGAAGCTGAGCAGGCTGGCCGCGCGCAGAAGCAGGGCGGCCCCGATGATCGTGAAGAACCCTCCGACCACGAGGCTCCGCCGGCAGCACGAGCCCGTCAGCCGCGCGAGCCCGTACGCGAGGAGGAGCGCGGGCCACCAGCGAAGGACGTCGCCCGCGTTCACGAGACCGAGGTTGTCGAGCGTGAACAGCACCCCGACCGCGATCACGGCCAGCCCGAAGAGGACGCTGACGAGCCTGGAGTTCGGCCCCATCACGATGCCGGCGCGAATCACGTGGCGCTCGTCCGGCGCACCCTGCGTGGTCTCATCCATGGCGCACGTCCCTCTGCATGCGTCCGTCTCGCGACCGCAGCAGCGCGAGCAGCCCGCCCGCGACCGCCAGCGAGAGCAGCCCCGCGGGCCCGCCGCTGCGGCCGATGGACACGACCGCGTGTCCGAGCGCGCGAAGCAGCGCCGCCGCCGCAGGCAGCCGATCCGCGTACGCGTGCAGCAGCACGGTCCCGCTCACCGCCGCGATCCAGAGCAACGAGGTGCCCAGCACGGCGGTCACACCGATCCACAGTTCACGCTCGCGCATCCCCATCCGCTCAGTCAAGGCGCACCCCCAGCCGGCGCAGACGCCGGCGGTCCTCGCCGGTCAGGGCGCGGACCACGATCCCGAGTCCGACGGCCACCAGGGCGAGGGACCACGAATTCCCCCAGGTGAATCCGTACCAGCCGAACTCCACCGCGAGTGCCCAGGCGCCGAGCCCCGCCAGCATCAGCGCGCCGCCCGGCCTGCCGTCGAGCGCCCGCGCCAACGCGTAGACGAGGATGAACACGGGCCAGAGCCGGCTGAACGTCAGCATCGGCCAGGGCCCGAAACGCTCGAGCAGCATCAGCGCGCCGCCCACGAGCAGGAGGACGCCCCAGAGGATTCGGCTCCTGCGAAACTCGGCCCGTACGACCCGGAGCTCGTTCGATTCGGATTCCATCGCGTGCCTCCTCGCCCCTTGTCTTCATCTTCCGGCCTCGGCCGCTTCTCTTCCGGCCTCCGCGAGGAACATACGGACGGAATCAAGACCGGGCGTGGACTTTTCGGCGAGTGGCAGGCGGGCGCCGGTGAACGGCGGGTGGGACGGCTGGGTGCCGCGTGATTCCGACTGTCGGCGGGGCAGCGCGGGGTTCGGAAGAAAGCCGCGCGGCCGGGGCTCTCGCGAACCCCGGCCGCCGTGATGTTGCCGTCGCGCGATCGCGTGGCAGATCGCGGCGCGCTCCTACTTCGGCGTCGCCGTGCTGCCCGGCACGTCCTCGAACGGCTGGGCGCGACCGCCGATGTGCTTCGCGAGGAAGTTCTCGGCGCGCCCGTAGAAGTCGAGCCGGTTCTCGGGCCGCGCGAAACCGTGGCCCTCGTCCGTGTAGACCACGAACTCGACGGGCAGGCTCTTCGCCCGCATCGCGGCCACGATCTGCTCCGACTCGCGCACGTTCACGCGCGGATCGTTCTGTCCCTGGCCGATGAGGAGCGGCACCTTGATCGCGTCCACGTGGAAGAGCGGCGAGACCTTCTCGTTGAACACGGAGTCCTTGTCCACCTCGCCCATGCGCAGGTCCCACATCTTGCGCATCGGTGCCCAGTACGGCGGCACGGACTGGAGCAGCGTCTTCAGGTTGGAAGGGCCGACGATGTCCACGCCGCAGGCGTACAGGTCGGGCGTGAAGGTCACGCCCGCGAGCGTGGCGTAGCCGCCGTACGAGCCGCCCATGATCGCGATCCGCTTCGGGTCGGCGTAGCCCTTCGCGACCGCCCACTTCGCGGCGTCGGTCAGGTCGTCCTGCATCGTGCCGCCCCACTGCCGGTCGCCGAGGTGCAGGAACTTCTTGCCGAAGCCGGTCGAGGCGCGGTAGTTCACGTTGAGCACGCCGTAGCCGCGATTCGCGAGCCACTGGTCGGTCGGGTTGTAGCCCCAGTTGTCGCGCGCCCACGGGCCGCCGTGGATGTAGAGCACGAACGGCAGGTTCTTTGCCGGCACGCCCACCGGCAGAACGAGATAGCAGGGCAGCGCGAGCCCGTCCCGGGCCGGGATCACCACGCCCTCCATCTTCGCCATCTGCACCTTCTCGAGCGCCGGCTGGTTGCCGAAGAGGAACGCGGCCTTCTTCGTCTTCCGGTCGTAGACGTACCACTTCACCTGCGTGTCGCTGTTCGTGTAGGCCACGATCCACTTGTCGTCCGCCCGGTCGCGGCTCGTGATCCCGAAGTCGCCGGGGTTGAGCTTCCGCAGGACGGCGAAGTCCCCCGCGATCGACTTGTCGAGCACCTTCCACTCGTTGCGCAGGTAGTTGAAGCCGACCGCCTGCACGGTGTGCAGATCGGGCTGGATCACGAGCCCGCCCACGTCGCAGCGCGGGTCGGTCGCGAGGGTCTCGACCTCCTTGCCGGTGCCGAGGTCCATCTTCACGAGCCGGGTCACGTCGGAGCCGATCGAGGTCTCGACGTAGGCCGCCTTGCCGTCGGCGGTGAACCCGACGAACGCGCCGTTCTCGTCCGCCGGCAGGGTGAGCAGGTCGCGCCACGGCTGGTCGACCGCGTCGCGCACGCGCAGGATCGTGCTGCCGTCCTGCGGGTTCTGCGCCTGCGCCGCGCGCACCTGGAACTCGGCGTCGGTGTCCCAGCCGAGCACGTCGCCGGGGTTCTGCGTGTCGAGCTTCTCCTCGCCGGTGGCGAGGCTGATCCGGTACATGTCGAACAGGCGCTTGTCGCGCATGTTCATCGCGACTAGCAGCTCGTCCGGATGCTTCTTGTCCATGTCCACGCCGGCCGCCCGCACGCCCTCGTGCGGCGTGAGGTCGCGCGCGTCGCCGCCCGCCAGCGGCACGGCGTAGAGATGGAAGTTCTCGTTGCCGCCCACGTCCTGCAGGTAGAGCAGGGTCTTGCCGTCCTCGGCGAAGAAGTACTGGCGGATCCCGCGCTTCTCGTCCTTCGTGACCATGCGGTCGTCGTCCTTGCCGATGGTCTTGATCCAGACGTTGAGCACGCCCTTGTCCGACGGCGCGAGATAGCCGAGCAGGGTGCCGTCGGGCGAGATCTGCGGGTTGGCCTTGACCGGGTTGCCGAAGAACACGCCACGCGGGGCGATCGGCGGCAGCTCGGCGCGCGCGATCGTGGCCAGTGGCGCGATGGCGGCCGCGGCGACGAGCAACGCGAGGAGAGGACGAGACCAGCGGT
>DATKKO010000123.1:0-5198 GCA_035542955.1 Terriglobales bacterium | reverse complement strand
GAGCGAGGCGCACGCCACCTGCGTGGCCGCGGCGCGCGCGCTCTCGCGCCGGCGGCGCGCGGCGGCGCGGGAGTGGAGCGGCAGGCTCACCCGCGAGCTCAAGCCCCTCGGCTTCCCGCACGCGGACCTCGCGCTCGCGGTCGAGTCGGCGGACGGGAGCGAGCCCGATCCCGGCCCGCGCGGGATCGACCGGGTCGAGATCCTGTTCACCGCGAATCGGGGCGAGGCAGCGCGACCGCTGCAGCGCATCGCCTCGGGGGGCGAGCTGTCGCGGGTGATGTTGGCCTTGAAGGTCGCGCTCGAAGCCCAAGATCCCGTTGACCTTCTGCTCTTCGACGAAGTAGATTCCGGCATCGGTGGCGCCGTGGCCCAGGCGGTCGGGGAACGTCTCCGCCGCCTCTCTGGGCACCGCCAGGTCGTTTGCGTGACCCATCTGCCCATCATCGCGGCTCTGGCGAGCCATCATCTGCGCGTGACCAAGACCGTCGCCTCCGGCCGCACGATCGCCCGGATCGAGTCCGTCGCCGGACGCGAGCGCATCGAGGAGCTGGCCCGCATGCTCGCGGGCGACCGCGTCACCGACACGACGCGGCGTCAGGCTCGCGAGCTGCTCGGAGCGTCCGCGTGAGCAGGCCGGCCATGCTGCACGTGCGTGAGGAGGAGCCATGATCGTTCCCACCCGAGCCGAGTTCCGCTCCCTGGCGGCGGGGGGGAAGCTCGTCCCCATCTACCGCGAGATCTTCGCCGACCACGAGACGCCGGTCTCCGCGTTCCGGAAGATCGACGACGGCCGGCACGCGTTCCTGCTCGAGAGCGTCGAGGGCGGCGAGAAGTGGGGGCGCTTCTCCCTGCTCGGCAGCCGGCCTTCACTGGTGTTCACGGCCCGCGGCGATCGCTGCACGATCGAGGAGGGCGGAGCGATCCGGGCGGGTGAGCGCCCGCCGCTCGAGGAGTTGGGCGCGCTTCTCTCGCATCACCGGGCGGTCGCGCTGCCGGGGCTGCCGCGCTTCTGCGGCGGCGCGGTGGGCTATCTCGGCTACGACACGGTGCGCTGGTTCGAGCGGCTGCCGAGCCGGGCGAGGAAGGACCTGGATCTCCCCGACGCGGTCTTCTTGTTCGGCGACGTGGTGAGCGTGTTCGACCATGTCACCCACACGCTCAAGGTGGTGACCCACGGGCGCGGCGGCGACGATCCCGACCGCGCGTGGGACGCGGCGACCTCGAGGCTCGAGGCGGAGATCGATCGGCTGAAGACGCCGCTCGCGTGGTCGGAGCCGCCCGCCGGGCAGAGCCCGCCCGAGCCGCTCTCCTCCGCCTCGCGCGAGGGTTACATGGCCGCGGTCGAGGCCGCGAAGGAGCACATCCGCGCCGGCGACATCTTCCAGGTCGTGCTCGCGCACCGGCTGAGCGCGCCCGTGCGCCAGCCCGCGTTCGAGGCCTACCGCGCGCTCCGTGTCACGAATCCGTCGCCCTACATGTACTTCCTGCGCCTCGGCGACATCGGCCTCGCCGGCTCCTCGCCCGAGGTGCTGGTGCGCCGCACGGACGACCTGATCGAGGTGCGCCCGATCGCCGGCACGCGGCCGCGCGGCCGCACGGCGGAGGAGGACCAGCGCCTCGAGGAGGAGCTGCTCGCGAGCGAGAAGGAGCGCGCGGAGCACCTGATGCTCGTGGATCTCGGGCGCAACGACGTCGGGCGGGTCGCCGAGTACGGCACGGTCGAGACCAACGAGTACATGACGGTCGAGCGCTACTCGCAGGTCATGCACCTGGTGTCGAACGTGCGGGGCCGGGCGCGGCCCGGCCTCGAGCCGCTCGACGTGGTGCGCGCCTGCTTCCCCGCAGGCACCGTCTCGGGCGCGCCCAAGGTGCGGGCGATGGAGATCATCGAGGAGCTCGAGCCCGTGCGCCGCGGCACGTACGCGGGCGCGGTCGGGCACTTCGACTACCACGGCAACCTCGACCTGTGCATCGCCATCCGCACACTGGTCTACGCGAACGGCCACGCCTACTGGGGCGTGGGCGCGGGGATCGTGGCGGACTCCGCGCCCGACGCGGAGTGGTACGAGACCCTCAACAAGGGCCGGGCGCTCTGGCTCGCGGTCCAGCGCGCGGAGCGGGGCTCCCTGTGATCGCGGTCATCGACAACTACGACTCGTTCACCTACAACCTGGTCCAGTACCTGGGCACGCTCGGGGCGGAGATCGAGGTCCACCGCAACGACGCGATCGCGCCGAAGGAGCTGGCCGGGCGGGCGCTCGAGGGGCTGGTGATCTCGCCGGGCCCCGGGGAGCCGAAGGACGCGGGGATCAGCGAGGAGGCGATCCGCCTGCTCTCCGGACGGCTGCCGATCCTCGGCGTGTGCCTCGGGCACCAGGCGGTGGGCGAGGTGTTCGGCGGGCGCATCGTGCGCGCGCCGCGGCTCATGCACGGCAAGACCAGCCCGATCCTGCACAAGGGCCGCGGGATCTTCGCCGGGCTCGACAACCCGTTCGAGGCCACCCGGTACCACTCGCTGATCGTCGAGCGCGAATCGCTCCCGGACGGGCTCGAGGTCACGGCGTGGACGCCGGAGGGCGAGATCATGGGGCTCAAGCACGTCGAGCACGAGACCTGGGGCGTGCAGTTCCATCCCGAGTCGATCCTCACGCGGCCCGGCCTCAGGCTGATCGAGAACTTCCTCACGCTCTGCCGGCAGGGGAAGGGAGGGGCCGCGTGATCCAGAGCGCGATCGCCCGCGCCGTGCTGCGGGACGACGTGCCCCGCGAGCTGGCCCGCGCCAGCATGGACGAGATCCTCGACGGCGAAGCGACGCCGGCCCAGATCGGCGCGCTCGCCGTCGCCCTGCGCATGAAGGGCGAGACGCCGGAGGAGATCGCGGGCATGGCCGAGGCGATGCGCGCGCGCGTGCCGCCCATCCGCACGAAGCGCACGCCGCTCATCGACACCTGCGGCACCGGCGGCGACAACGCCGGCACCTTCAACATCTCGACCGCCTCCGCCATCGTCGCCGCCTCGTGCGGCGTGGCCGTGGCCAAGCACGGCAACCGCGCGGTCTCGAGCCGGACCGGCAGCGCCGACGTGCTCGAGGTGCTCGGCGTGCGGCTCGATCTCACGCCCGAGAGCGCTGCGCGCTCGCTCGATGCGCTCGGCATCACGTTCCTCTTCGCGCCCAACTACCATGCGGCGCTGCGCCACGCGAACGGGCCGCGGCGCGAGATCGCGGTGCGCACGGTGTTCAATCTGCTCGGGCCGCTGACGAACCCGGCGGGCGCCACGCGGCAGCTCCTCGGCGTCTACGCGGACAAGCTCGTGCGGCCGATCGCCGAGGTGCTCCACATGCTGGGCAGCGAGCGCGCCTGGGTGGTGCACGGCCTCGACGGGCTCGACGAGCTCACGGTGCTGGACCACACGCACGTGGCCGAGCTGAACCGGGGCGAGATCCGCGAGTTCGAGGTGGATCCCGCGACGCTGGGCCTGAAGCACGCGGACCGGCGCGGGCTCGCCGGGGGCGACGCCGCCGTGAACGCGGCCAAGATCCGGTCCGTCCTCGCCGGGGAGCCCGGACCGGCCCGCGACGTGGTCGTGCTGAACGCGGGCGCGGCGCTCGTCGTCGCCGGGCTGGCGAAGAACCTCGAAGAGGGCGTGACCCGCGTGCGCGAGTCGATCGATCGCGGGCTCGCCGCGCAGAAGCTCGCCGGTCTCGCCGGGTTCCGGGACTAGGGGCCGGCGATGGAAACGGGCACCGACTTCCTCGCCCGCGTCGCGGACCGCCGCCGCCGTGGGATCGAGGCGATGAAGCTCGACCTCCCGGGCTGGCGCCTGCGCGAGCGCCTGCGCTCCCCGCGCCCCGCCGGGCGGCTCGAGCGCGCGCTGCGCCGGGGGAGCGCGTCCGATCCGATCCGGCTCCTGTGCGAGATCAAGCGCGCCTCGCCTTCGCAGGGCGTGCTCCGCGCGGATCTCGACCCGGCGGAGCTCGCGCGCGCCTACGAGCGGGGCGGCGCCGCGGGGATCTCGGTCGTCACCGAGCCCGAGTTCTTCCAGGGCGAGCTCCCCTGGATCGAGCGCGTGCGCGGGGCGACCGCGCTGCCGATCCTGCTCAAGGACTTCGTGGTGGACGACTATCAGCTCCTCGACGCCGCGGTGCGCGGCGCCGACGGCGTCCTGCTCATCGCGGCGCTGCACTCGACCGTACAGCTCCAGATCCGGGTGAGCGCTGCGCGGCTGCTCGGCCTCGACGCGCTGGTCGAGGTGCACGACCGCGACGAGCTCAAGCGGGCGGTCGAGGCGGGGGCCACGCTGGTCGGCGTGAACAACCGCGACCTGCGGACCTTCGCGGTCGACACCGGCCGCGCGCTCGAGCTGATCCCGTCGGTGCCGCCGCTCGTCACCGCCGTGGCGGAGAGCGGGATCGGCACGGCGGAGGCGCTCGCCGCCCTCCGCCGGACGCGGTGCGACGCGGCGCTCATGGGCGAGGTGCTGATGACGAGCACCGACCCGGCCGCGACGCTCGCCACCCTGGCCGCGGCCGCCCGCGGCTAGGCTCCGTCTGTGCGCACGCTCGTCAAGATCTGCGGACTCACGCGTCCCGCGGACGCGCGCGCAGCGGTCGAGGCGGGAGCCGACTGGCTGGGCTTCGTGCTGCTCGGCGACTCGCCGCGGCGGATCGACGCGGCGGCCGCGGCGGAGATCACCGCGGCCTGCCCGGGCGTGACGACGGTGGCCGTGCTGGTCGCGCCCACGCCCGAGCAGGCGCTGGCGCTCGCCGCGCGCGCGGGCGCGCGCCGCGTCCAGCTCCATCGCGTGGAGGCCGCGGGCTGGCCGGCGGACTTCCCGCTGCCGGTCGCCTTCTCACAGCCGGTCGGCGCGGACGGGACGATCCCGGCCGCGCTGCCCGACGAGCGCCACCTGATCCTGCTCGACACCGCGGACCCGGACCGCGCGGGCGGCACGGGACGCGTGTTCCCGTGGGAGGCCGCCGCGAGCCTCGCCGCGCGCCGCGCCGTGCTGCTCGCGGGAGGGCTCGACGGGGACAACGTCGCTGCCGCGATCGAGCGCGTGCGGCCCTTCGGCGTGGACGCCTCGTCGCGGCTCGAATCGGCGCCGGGCCTCAAGGATCCGCGGAAGGTGCGGCGCTTCGTCGCGGCGGTGCGCCGCTGCGACGCCCGCCTGCGCGCGGCGGAAGGGGAGGAGCGATG
>DATKKO010000122.1:0-4859 GCA_035542955.1 Terriglobales bacterium | reverse complement strand
TGAACGGCACGGTGCGCGCGTTCGATCCCGCGCTGTGGCAGGAGCTGCCCGGCCGCTTCGAGCGCGTCGTGCGCGGCGTGGCGTCCGCGCTCGGCTGCTCGGCCGAGGTGCGCTACGAACGGTACAACCGCCCGACCGTGAACGATCCGGCCATGGCGGAGCTGGCCCGGGTCGCCGCGGAGCAGGTGGTCGGGCCCCCGAACGTGGTCACGCACGTCCGCACCATGGGAGGCGAGGACTTCTCTGCCTTCCTGCACGAGGTGCCGGGCGCCTTCCTCGCGGTGGGCTCGCGCAATCCGGAGAAGGGACTGATCGCCATGCACCATCATCCGCGGTTCGACGTGGACGAGGGCTGTCTCGAGGTCGGCGCTTCGCTGCTGCTGGCCGTGACCCGCCGCTACCTGGGTGTGGCCTGATGCGAGCCCGCCCGGGAGCGGCCCGGATCCGGTCGATCCTGCTCGCCACGCTCGCGCCCGCGATCCTGGCCGCGGGCGTCGCGCGCGCCACCTGGCTCGAGCCTGATCCATCGGTCCGGGCCGCGCAGCTCGAGCTGAGGCTCGCGACCCGCGACACCGTGGGCAAGCCGGCCAGCGCCGCCCTGCTCGACACGCTGGCCGAAGCGCACCTCGCGCTGGCGAACGTCGAGGAGGCCAAGCTCCTGTTCGCGCGCGCGCTGGCGCTCGCTCCCGGGGACCCGATGGCCACGGCGCGCCTCGGCAGGGTCGCGCTCTTCCAGGGACAGCCGGCGCGGGCCGAGAGCCTGCTCGAGCGCGCGGCGGGCGTGGTGAGCGGCGTGGAGCAGGATCTCTACGCCGCGCGGCTCAGGCTCGGGCGCTGGAAGGACGCGGCCGCGCTCGCCGACGTGGCCGGGCAGCCCGGGCGTGCCGCGCTGCTGCGGAGGCTCGACGAGCTCGGCGACGCGTGGGAGATCGAAGGTCCGGACGAGATCGAGCTGCCCTTGGCCCGCTGCTCGCCCGTGCCGCTGGTGAAGGCGAAGCTGAACGGGCAGAGCGTCCTGTTCGCCATCGACCCGGCCACGGCGGACGTGATCCTCGACCTCTCCGCCGCGCGGCGCACGGGGGTGACGCTGCTGCCCGATCAGACGCCCGTCTTCTGGAGCGGATCGCGCCTCGTCGGGCGCGACGCCGTGATCCAGCGGCTCGAACTCGGCCCGCTGAGGATCGGGCGCGTGCCGGCGAGCGCGACCTCGCTCCGCCGCTGGAGTCTCGAAGCGAATCCGCAGGGCGAAACGGTGGCCGGCGTGATCGGCCTCCACCTGCTCGAGCGCTTCACGCCGACCCTGGACCTCCGCAAGTGCGATGTCGTGCTGCGGCGGGCGGGAACGGCGCCCGCCCGGAAGGCGCTCACGGAAACGGGCGAGGACGCGGTGCGCGTTCCGTTCGAGCTGTGGGGCGAGGGCGAGATCACGGTCTATGGCTCGCTCAACGGCGGGCGGCGCATGGCGCTGTGGCTCGGCACCGGGATCCCGGGCTGCGCCGTGGCGGCGTCTCCCGAGGTCTTCGAGGAAGTGGGCGTGCGGGCCGGCCCGGTCTCGCGCGCGGTGGGCGGCGCGGGCGCGCTGCTGCGCGGGCCGCGCTGGAACGCGGTCCAGGTGCCGACGATCGCGGTGGGGCCGGTCGCGAAGGACGGCGCGCGCGGCTGGTCGGGCGCGTACGACCCCGGGGAGCTGTGGCGCCACGGTGTGCGCCGGGACGCTGCGCTCTCGTCCGAGTTCCTGCGAGGGCGCAGGGTGACGATCGACTGGGAGCGGATGGAGCTGGTGGTCGAGTGACGCCCGCGGACGCGAGCGAACCAGACGTGGAGAGCGGGCCGGGCGCTTCGGGCTCCGCCGCCGCCCCGATCGTGCCCCATCCGGGCCGACTGCTCCTCGGGAGCTTCGTCATGCTCGCGCTCGACGTCGCGCTGCTCGCGCTCGGCGTGGGCGGCTTCCACGAGCTCCTCCATCATCCGCGCGCGGTGGGGCTGCTCCTCGTCTGGGCGGCCGGATACGGCGCGCTCGCGGGGCTGCGGCGGCCGCGCGCGAGGAATCCCCTCGATCGCCGCGCGGAGCAACGCTTCGTGCTCGCCGCGCTGGTGCTCGTGCCGCTCGTCACGCCCATGGCGTCGGCCTGGTGCGAGCGCATCGGCCTGTGGCCGCTGCCCGGCGGGCTCATGCTGCGCTGGTTCGGCGTGGCGCTCGCGGGCGCGGGATTCCTGCTGCGCATCCTCGCGATCGGCCGGCTTGGCGCGCGCTTCTCCCCCGCGATCGAGATCCAGCGGGATCACGAGCTGGAGACCGGCGGCGTCTACGGCTGGATGCGGCACCCGGGCTACGCCGGGGCGCTGCTCAGCAATCTCGGAGCCATTCTCGCCTTCGGCAGCGCGGCGCCGCTGGGCCTCGCCCTGCTGATGGCGCTCGCGACGGAGCTGCGGGTCGCGCGCGAGGAGGCGGCGCTCGCGTCCCGCTTCGGCGACGAGTACCGGCGCTACTGCGCGCGCGTCGGCCGCTGGGCTCCCCGGGCGAGGTGACGGTTCGCTCGCGGCGCGCGGAGCCGGCTGCCCCGCGGTCGGTCGCCGCGTCTTGGACGGATCGCACGCGTTCAGGCCGCCCGCGCCCGGAATCCGGCCGCTTTGGCTTGGCCGGCGCTAGCGCCTCCGTTATGCTGACCGGGTGAGACTCGCGTATCACGTCGCCTCTTCGCCTCTCGGCCTCCTCTTCCTCGCCCGCACCGAGCGCGGCCTGCGTTTCCTCGAGTTCCTCGAGCGCAAGAGCCTCAAGCGGATGTTCGCTTCGCACGCGAGCCAGATCGCGGACGCGCGCTGGGAGCCGTCGCTGCTCGAGCTCAAGCCGGTCGTGGACCAGCTCGAAGCCTACTTCTGCGGCGTGCTGCGGAAGTTCGATGTCGAGTTCGATCTGGTGGGCACCGACTTCCAGATGCAGGTGTGGCGCGCCCTGTGCGCGATCCCGTACGGCGAGACCACCACGTACGGACGGATCGCGAAGTCGATCGGGCAGCCGCGGGCCACCCGGGCCGTGGGGCTCGCGAACAATCGCAACCCGATCGCGATCATCGTGCCCTGCCATCGGGTGATCGGGGCGGACGGGAGCCTCACGGGCTACGGTGGCGGCATCTCGCGCAAGCGCAAACTGCTCGAGCTCGAGAGCCACTTCGCGCGCCCGGCCGGCCGCGCCGGCGACCTGTTCCCGGCATCCTAGGCCACCTCGGCCGCGCGCGAACCACGCGCCCCCCGGCGGCCCCGCCCCTCCCCTGTCGGAGCCCCGATGCGCCTTGCTGCCATCCTCGCCCTGCTGGCCGTCGTCTCGATCGTCGCGCACCCGGCCCGCGCCGGACAGGTGCGTGTCGACGTCATGGACTTCCAATTCGTCCCCACGACGGTCACGGTGAACCACGGAGATCACGTGGTCTGGACCTGGACGGGCGGGTTTCACAGCGCCACGAGCGGGACCGGCTGCGTCTCCGACGGGATCTTCGATTCGGCGCTGCAGAACACCGCCCTCGCTCCCGGACCTGCCGACCTCCGGGTCGGTCGCGCTCTACGTTCCCAACCCGGCTGCGGGGCACACCGCGCTCACCGACGCCACGCAGATCATCGACTTCGCCGAGTGGGGATCGGCTGGGGACGCGTGAAGATGATCTATCGGTGATCCCCGAAGTGGTCGTACCCCGCGCCGGCCAGGGGCCGGACCACGGTCCCCGTGGCGCCCTCGCGGCGCCGTGAGCGGAGCGTGATCAGGTCCGGCGCCCCGGTGAAACGGCCGACGAAGGCGAGAGGCACGCCGAGCGCGGCCGCGGCCCGCTCGCAGTCCGGGCGCCCCGCGGGATCGATCGCGAGCAGCAGCTCGTAGTCGTCGCTCGGGCCGAAGCGGATCGCGTCGGCCCCGAGGCCGAGGACCGCCGCGGCCTCGTCGATCAGCGGATCCGCCGGCCAGGCCGCCTCCTCCACCTCGGCGCCGACCCCGCTGGCCTCGCACAGGTGCGCGAGGTCGCCGGCGAAGCCGTCGGACACGTCGATCGCCGCGGTGACGGCGTCCGTGCCGCGCAGGGCGAGCGCGAGCGCCACCCGCGCGGCCGGCGCGAGCCAGCTCCGCATCAGGGGCGCCCATCGCGGCTCGCGCGCCTCCGCCTCCCGCGCGCGCGCGAGGCGCACCGCCGCGCCGGCGCGGCCGATCGATCCGGTCGCGGCGAGCAGGTCGCCCGGCCGCGCGCCGAAGCGGGTCCACGCCCGTCCACGCTCGCACGTGCCGAGCAGGGTGAGCGAGTACCACGCGGCTCCGGTCGCGGCCGTGAGGTTCCCTCCCACCAGCGCCGCCCCGAGCTCCGCCATCGCGTCCGCCAGGCCCGACTGGAACGCGAGCAGATCGTCGAGATCGCTCGCGCCCCGCGCGCCCACCGAGAGCAGCGCCCAGCGGGGCTCGGCCGCCATGGCCGCAAGATCGCTGAGGTTGGCGCGCGCCAGCCGCGCGCCCGCCTCGCGCGGCTTCGACCATCCGGGCAGGAAGTGCTCGCCCTCGACGAACGCGTCGGTCGTCGCCACCAGATCGCGCTCGGGCGCGATCCGCAGCACGGCGGCGTCGTCGCCGCTGTCCACGATCACGCCGGCGCGCGGATCGCCGGGCCGCGACGGGGCGGGCCGCGCCGCGATCAGCCTGCGCAGGACTTCGAACTCACCGAGATCGCGCAGCGTGGGCATGGCGCTCATCGTACTCCCGCCGCCACGGCAGCAGCACGGCGAAGAGCAGCGCCGCGCCGAGCGCGAGGACCGCGTCGGTCGCGAGCATCGCCCGGGGGCCGATCCGATCCCACAGCGCGCCGGCCACGATGCTCGCCGGCAGCAGG
>DATKKO010000121.1:0-5878 GCA_035542955.1 Terriglobales bacterium | reverse complement strand
ATCGGCGTAGGCGTTCCCTCCTTTCAGGCCGTTCTCCTCGTTGAGCCACAGCACGCAGCGCACGGTGCGCCGCGGGCGCAGGTTCAGCTCCTTCATGAGCCGCAGCGCTTCCATGCCGATCACGCAGCCGCCGCCGTCGTCCATCGCGCCCTGGCCCACGTCCCACGAATCGAGGTGGCCGCCGACGACCACGACCTCCTCCGGCCTCGCGCTGCCCCGGATCTCGCCCATGACGTTGTGCGAGAGCACCTCGGGCAGCGTCTGCGCGCCCATGGTCAGATGCACGCGCACCGGCTCGCCGCGCGCGAGGAGGCGATGGATCGTCTGCGCGTCCTCGACCGTGACCGCGGCCGCCGGGATCCTCGGCAGGCTGTCGACGTAGGCGCCCATCGCGCCGGTGTGGGGCGTGCGCAGGCTCACCGGCGTGACCGAGCGCAGGAGCATGGCCACCGCGCCCCGCGCGGCAGCCCGGTTCGCGCCCGCGCCGCGGTAGCGCACCGTCTCGCCGTAGTTGGTGAAGGGCACGTCGTAGAGGACGATCTTCCCGCGCACGGAGTCGGCGGGCAGCGAATCGAGCGCGCCGAAGCTCGTGAGCGCGACCACCTCGGCGGTGACGCCCCCGGGCGGCGTGCCGATGCTGCCGCCGAGCCCGAGGATCACGAGCGGCCGCGTGATTCCCGGCTCCACGATCTCGGCGCGCTCCTCGCCCCTGACCCAGTGCGGGACCATGACCGGCTGAAGTCGCACGTTCTCGAGACCGTCCACGCGCATCTCGGCGGCGGCCCAGTCCACGGCGAGGTCCAGCGCGGGCGAGCCGGACAGTCGGTTGCCGATGCCATCGCAGAGCCGCGACAGACTGAGGTGCGCATGATCGCTGGTGAGTGCGGCCCCGATCAGCCGCGCGGCGGCCGCGCGATAGAGCGAGTCCAGCGGGATCCGCGGCCCCGGTGCGGCCGCACGATGCCGGGGCGCGGCGCTCGCGCCCGCCGCGAGGACCGCGCCGGCCGCAAGCGCGAGCAGCGCGGATCGCCCCGCGTGTGACACGATCCCGCTCACTTCGTCTTCACCGGATCGGGCGGCCGAGCGGGCAGCTTCGCGGGATGCGTCTTCATCCGCTCGAGCACCTCCCGCACGCCGCGCTCGAGCTGGAGGTCGTGGCCCGCCGCCATCGAGATCGGATCGTCGTCCACCTCGATGTCCGGATCGACGCCGTGGCCCTCGATCACCCAGCGGCCGTCCGCCGAGGCCGTGCCGCTCTGCGGCACGAACGCCTGCCCGCCGTCGAGCAGCGGCCCGCGCCCGGAGATGCCGACCACGCCGCCCCAGGTGCGCTTGCCGATGAGCGGCCCCAGTCCCGCCTCGCGGAACATGTAGGGGAAGATGTCGCCGTCCGAAGCCGAGGTCTCGTTGATCAGACACACCATCGGCCCGGTGAAGACCACCTCGGGATAGGTGCCCGCGTCGTCGCGGTTGCTGCCGAAGCGCAGGCCGAGCAGCTTGCGGCGCAGGCGCTCGATGATCTGCTGCGAGACGTTGCCGCCGCCGTTCGAGCGCACGTCCACGACCAGGCCCTCCGCGCGGATCTGCGGGTAGTACCACTTGATGAACTCCGCGATCCCGTGCGGCCCCATGTCGGGGATGTGCAGGTAGCCGACGCGGCCGCTGCTCAGCTTCGCGACCTGGTCCCGGTTCCCCAGCACCCAGTCGAGATAGATCAGGCCCGCCTCGCTCGCGATCGGGCGATAGGTCGTGCGCCGCGCGCCGGCCAGGGCCGGCCGCTGGTTCAGCGTGAGCGTGACCGGGTCCTTCTTGTTCCGCAGGCGCTCGTAGATGTCGTCCGTCCCGTTCAGCTCGCGCCCGTCGATCGCGAGCACGTAGTCGCCCACGCGCGCGTCGACGCCGACCTCGGTGAGCGGCGAGCGGTAGGCCTCCTCCTCGTTCTGCCCGCGGAAGATCTTCGCGATGCGGTAGCGGTTCGCCTGCGGATCCACGGCGAAGCGGGCGCCGGGGAGCCCGCAGACGGGGCGCTCCGGAATCTCGTAGTCGCCGCCTTCGAGGTAGAGGTGCGAGTTGTTCAGCTCCGAGATCATCTCGCTCATCACGTAGGTGAGGTCCCAGCGATGGGCGACGTAGGGCAGCAGGCCCGCGTACTGGTCGTGCAGCGCCCGCCAGTCGTAGCCGTTCATGTTCTTCACGTAGAAGAAGTCGCGGTAGCGGCGCCAGACCTCCTCGAAGATCTCGCGCCACTCCTGCGCCGGCACCCGGTCCACGGCGAGATCCTTCGTCGAGAGCGTCTTCTTCTCCTTCACCTTGGGCTTCGCCTCGTACAGGTTGTACTTGCCGCTCTCGACGGTCAGCAGCCTGCTCCCGTCCGCGGAGAGCGCGTACTCCCCCACGCCCTCGGCGATCACCGATTCCTCGCGATCCTTGATCGAGAAGATCGCGAGCGTGGGCTTGGCGTAGGACTCGCGCCCGTTGAACATCGCCCCCGCGCGCAGGTAGAGCAGGTTGCCGGCGTTCGCCGCGAGCGCGCGGTAGTTCTCCGCGGGGAGCGGCACCCGGGTCACGCGGCCGGCGAGCCCGTCGAAGTCGATGCGGATCGGCTTTGCCGCCGGCCGGGGCGCACGCGCCCCGGCCGCGCCGCCCGGACCCGCACCGCGGTCGCCGGCGGGCCCCCGCTTCGCCGCCGCGCCCGTGTCGGCTGCCGCGCCGCCGAGCGCGACCTCGTCGCTCTTCGGCGGGAACGGGTTCTTCACGTCCTTGCGGAGCGCGAGCGCGAAGATCCCTGTGTTGCGGTTCGAGGCGTAGTTGAACTCCTTGCGCGAGCCCTGCGGCGCGTAGTCGTGGTCGGCGAGGTAGTAGAGGTAGTCCCCGCCGGGATCCCACGCGGGCCCGCGGCTGTCGAACAGCGAGTCGGTCACCTGGTGGATCGAGCCGTCCGTCGAGCTCCAGATCCGGACCGAGTGGAAGCCGGACGCATGCGAGAGCGAGAAGGCGAGGAAGCTCCCGCCCGGCGACCAGGCGTAGTCCTCGACCAGCCCGCGCGTCTCACGCGCGATCTCGCGCAGGCGGCGATCGGCCACGGTGAGCACGTAGAGCCGGCCGTCCTTGTCCGAGAACGCGATCGACTTGCCGTCCGGCGACCACTCGGGCGCGTAGAGCATGCCCTTCAGGCCGTCCGTGAGCCGCCGCGCCTCGCCCATGCCGTCCTGGTCCACGATCCAGACCTGGTCCTCGCCGCTCCGGTCCGAGATGAAGGCGATGCTGCGCCCGTCCGGCGACCAGCTCCCCCACTTGTCGTGGGCGTTCGAGGAGTTCGTGAGGTTGCGCGTGGGGCCGTTCTCGATCGGCGCGCTGAAGATGTCGCCGCGGGCCGTGAACACGGCGCGCTCGCCGGCGGGCGAGAGTCCGAAGCTCTCGATGAACTTCTCGGCCAAGACGTGGGCCGGCCGCATGGCCACGCCGTCGTCGGGCACGAAGATCGAGAGCTTCGCGTCCTCTCCGGACCCGAGGTCGAGCACGTGCAGCTCGCCCGCCTGCTCGTAGACGATGCGCGAGGCGTGGTCGGTCGAAGGCCAGCGCACGTCCCAGCGCGTCGAGTGAGTCACCTGCTCGATCTGTTTCGTGGCGAGATCGTAGCGATAGAGGTTGAGCGTGCCGTCACGGTCGGAGGCGAAGTAGATGCGATCGCCGATCCACATCGGATCGCGGTCGGTGCGCGGGTGGTGCGTGATGTTCTCGCTCTTCAGCGTGGCGAGGTCGACCAGCCACAGATCCTGCGCCCAGCCGCCCTCGTAACGCTTCCAGGTGCGGAAGTCGCGGTAGAGCGGCGAGTAGACCATGCGCTTCGCGTCGGGCGCGTAGTCGCCCGCGCCGGCCGTGTACATGGGCAGCGGCGTCTCGTGCCCGCCCTCGAGCGGGACGGTGTAGAGGGTGCGGCGCGCGGCGCCGCCGGCGTCGCGGAGCGTGTTGAAGAGGATGCGCGTGCCGTCCGGCGTCCAGCCCATGACCTGGTTGTCCCAGCCGTTCCGCGGCGTGTTGGGCCCGCGCGCCGGATAGAAGGTGAGCTGGCGCGGCACGCCGCCCACGGCGGGGATCACGTAGACCTGCTCGTCCCCGTCGTACTGCCCGGTGAAGGCGATCCACTTGCCGTCCGGCGAGAACTTCGGGAACTGCTCGATGCCGGGATGGCTGGTGAGGCGCGTGGCGGTGCCGCCGGTGGCGGGCGCGGTCCAGATGTCGCCGGCGTAGCAGAAGGCCACGCGATCGCCGTGGACGTCGGGGAAACGCAGGAGCCGGGTCTGGGCCCGGGAAGAAACCGCCAGTCCGATGCCGAACAGCACGAGGCAGGCCGTCAGGATTCGATCTCGCGTGCGCATGGGTCCTCCTTTGGGGCCGCACAGTAACAGGGTGCGCGCGCGGCCGCACAGCCGGGCCTCGACGGACGCGCGGAGAGGGCCGACGAGCGCGCGAGGGGTGCCGCGCCTTTCGCGCTGCCTCAGACCTCGCCGCGCTCTTGACACACGCGATGGGCGGGCCGAGGCTCGGCGCATGCCCGCGTTCCGCCGGCCCGACGGAGTGTTCTGCCGCGACGTGGCACCCGTCCGGAGGATCATGCCCTTCCTCATGCGGCGCCGGAACGAGAGCGCCGTCTACCACGAGACCCTCTTCGACATCTCCCGCACGCGGCGCTGGCTCAAGGCCTACAACCGGACCCATGCGCAGCGCGCGACCCTCTTCCACCTCTTCGCTTACGCCTGCGCCCAGGCCCTGCACGCGCGGCCCGGGCTCAACCGCTTCGTCTCGGGCGGACATCTGTATCAACGCCGCGACGTGACCATCTCGTTCACCGCGAAGCGCGAGATGAGCGACGAGGCCCCGTTCGTCACGGTGAAGGTGGCGTTCCCCACGGACGAGCCGTTCGAGCCCGCCGTGCGCCGGATGGTCGCCGCCGTGCACGACGCGCGCGACGGGCCCGCGCGGCAGGTGGACCGCGAGGTCGCGTTCGTGACCCGGCTGCCCGGGCCGCTCGTGCGCGCGCTCGTCGGGCTCGAGCGCCTGCTCGACGGCTGGAACCTCACCCCCGCGTTCCTCATCGGTCCCGATCCGATGTACGCGAGCCTGTTCCTCGCGAACCTCGGGTCGGTCGGCCTCGCGGACACGTTCCACCACCTCTACGAGTACGGCACCGTGAGCATATTCGGCGTGCTCTCCGCGCCGCGCCTCGCGCCCGTGGTGGTCGACCGCGCGCTCGCGGTGCGCGAGAGCATGCAGGTGCGCTGGACCTTCGACGAGCGCATCCACGACGCGTTCTACTGCGCCGCCTCGCTGCGGATCGCGCAGCGCATCGTGGAGGATCCGGAGCGCCACCTCGGTCCTCCCGAGGCCGAGAGCAACTCTCTCCGCGCCGTCGCGCTGGACTGAGCGTGGAGAGCGGCTGGCGGCCCGAGGATCCCGGCTCCCTCGCGGAGGACTTCCGGCTCGCCGAGCGCGAGGAACCGCCGCTCGAGCTGTGGTCCGCCGTCGGCGGCGTGCCGCCGTTCGCCACGATGCTGCTGATCTTCTGCTGGGCGCTCGTCTTCTGCCTGCTCGCCTGGCGGCGCGAGCTGGGCGATCCCGCGTTCTTCATCCAGTGGGGCGCGAGCGTCACCCACGCGCCGCCCGCGGACGCGGCCTGGCGCCTGCTGGCCTCGACCTTCCTGCACGCCGGGCCGCTGCATCTGCTGCTGAACGCGGCGAGCATGCTCATCTTCGGCCCCGCGGTGGAGCGCATCTTCGGCCGGCGGAGCTTCGCGATCGTGTTCGCGCTCGGCGGGGCCCTCGCCTCGCTCGCGAGCCTCGCCTGGCGCACGGCGGTTCACGCTGGCGCGCTGAGCTT
>DATKKO010000120.1:0-8394 GCA_035542955.1 Terriglobales bacterium | reverse complement strand
GCGCCCTTCGCCACGGGCGGCGTCTACGTGAACTTCATGCCCGAGGACGAGGGCCAGCGCGTGGCGAAGGGCGCCTACGGCCCGAACTACGGGCGGCTCGCCCGGCTCAAGGGGCAGTACGACCCCACGAACCTGTTCCGGATGAACCAGAACATCGTGCCGGCGGGCGAACGCGTGAGCGGGACGGCGTAGCCGCCGGATCGTGTCACGCGGCGGGGCGCGGCATGGAGCCGCGCCCCGCGTTCACTTCGCCACGATCGCCCGATCAGGCGATCGTCTCCACGGCGCGCCCCAGCAGCCGATCCGACGCCGCGTTCACTGCCTTGCGGAAGCCGATGGGATCGCGCACGCCGCGGAACACCTCGGAGGTGCCGCCGGTGCCCACGAGCTTGACGTCGCCGAAGCGGAAGAGCCGTCCGAGAGCGCCCTGCTCGATCACCAGCGATTCCACCTTGGTCACGTTCAGGTCGACCGTCCGCGTCGAGATCCAGCCCATGCGGGCGATCACGCGCCGGTCCGTGACGCCGTACTGGTGCGTCCGCACGAGGAAGCGCACGGTGAGCAGCGGCGCCACGAACGCGAGAACGAGCACGAGAGCGGCCAGGGTGCCCGCCAGGGGCTGACGCGCGACGAGGTCCGCGACGGGCCCGCGCGCGAACACCAGCAGCGCGATCGTCACGATCAGCGCGAGCAACGAGAGCAGGAGAGCCCCGGGCGAGCAGGCGAGCCAGTGGAGCCGGGTGCGGAACAGAACCTTCTCGTCCGCGTTCAGCACGTCATCGAGCGATCCCATGTCCCCTCCCTGAGGCGCGGCCCGGGCGCGCGAGCGGCGGCGCGGCCGGCACGGTCGCGGATTCCGTCAGCGAATGGCGGCGCGCAGACGATCGAGAGCCGCCCGCGGATCGGGCTGCCGGTAGATCGAATTCCCGGCGACGAACACGTCCGCCCCCGCACGGCGGCACTCCGGCGCGGTGTCGGGCGCGATCCCGCCGTCCACTTCGATCAGGAAGCGGCCGCCGTGCCGCTCGCGCCAGTCCCGCGCGGCGCGGATCTTCGGCACCATCCCGCGCTCGAAGGCCTGTCCGCCGAAGCCCGGCTCGACGGTCATCACGAGCAGCAGGTCGAGATCGCCGAGCCATCGCTGCGCCGCTTCGAGCGGGGTGCCCGGTCGCAGCGAGAGCCCGCTCCGCGCTCCGGTCGCGCGCACGGCGGCCAGGGTCGCGCCGGGATCGGCGCACGCCTCGACGTGCACGGTCATGCTGTCGGCGCCGGCCTCGCGGAACCGCGCGAGCAGCGACTCCGGTCGCTCGATCATCAGGTGCACGTCGAGCAGCGCGGGCGTGAGCTGGCGCACGGCCCGCACGATCAGCGGCCCGAAGGTGAGGTTCGGCACGAAGTGGTTGTCCATCACGTCGCAGTGCAGCCAGTCGCGGGCGGGGTCCACCAACGCCACGGCCTCGGCCAGCCGCGAGAAGTCCGCGGAGAGGATCGAGGGCGCGGCGATCGGGGCCTGGAGCGGATGGGTCATGGCAGCGACCTCCCGTTTCCGGTCAGGGCGATCACGGTGCTGCGGTCCACGCGCACGCCCGGCGCCGGGGACTGCAGGATCACGAGCCCGCGCGAGCCCGCGCCCTCGGGCGCGACGATGCGGAAACCGTCGGCTTCGAGCTGCCGGCGGACCATGGCGAGATCGCGGCCGAGGAGCATCGGCATCACGAAGCTCTCGCTCGCGCTGCCGGTCGAGACCAGCAGGCCGACCGGGGACTCGCGCGGCAGCACGCTCTCGGCGGGTGGATCCGTGCCGGCGACGAGGCCGTCGCCCACGTCCTCGGAAGGCGCCCGCGTGATCCCGCCGACGGTGAGGCCCGCGCGCTCGATCAGGATGCGCGCGCCGCGCAGCGAGGCGCCGAACAGCGTGGGCACCGAGCTGAACTCCTCGCCCAGGCTGACGACCACGAGCACGCGCCGGCCGCTGCGCACCAGGGTCTGCGCGGGAGGATCCTGCTGGAGCACGAGCCCGCGCGGCACCGCGGGATCGAAGCGCTCGCCCGCGTGCGAGAGCCTGAGGCCCGCCGCGCGCAGCGCCTCCTCCGCCTGGGCCTCGCTCAAGTTGGCGAGATCGGGCACGCGCACCTCGCCGCCCTGATGGATGAACTGCGGCATGAGCAAGCTGTTGAAGAGCACGAGCCCGATCCCGAAGGCCAGGACGGCGATCCCGGCGAGGATCGAGACGAAGATCGCCGTGCGCAGGCCGCGCCCGGGACGGCGGCGCTCGACGAAGGGCGCCGGGGAAGTGGCGGGATCGTCCGCGGGCGAGCGCGCCGGCTCGGCCCGCGTCCCTTCCGGCGCGCTCGTGGAGGGATCGCTCGCGCCGGGAGCGGCGGCGGGTTCCTCGCCCGGCTGCGGGGGGCACGCGCGCGAATGCGCGGGTCCGGCTCCGGCCCCGCCGGTCTCGGGCGTCACGAGGTCTTCCGGAAGCGGGCGGCGAACGCGCCGTCGCAGCCGTGCACGTGCGGCAGCACGCGCATGAATCCGTCCGGGTCCACCACCTCGTCCGGCACCAGGCCGCTCGCCGTCTCGAGCACGAAGGACGGGCTCTGGCGCAGGAACCGCTCGACCACCTGCGTGGTCTCCTCGGGCTCGAACGAGCACACGCTGTAGACGAGCACGCCGCCGGGTCGCGCCCAGCGCCCGCCCGCCGCCAGCAGATCGAGCTGCATCGGCGGCAGGTCGCGCAGCATCTCCGGGCCCTTGCGCCAGCGCGCGTCCGCGCGACGCCCCAGCACGCCGAGGCCCGAGCAGGGCGCGTCCACCAGCACGCGATCGAAGGGCATCGGGAACGGGTAGTTCCGCCCGTCGCCGAGCACCACGTGCACCGCGTGCGTGCCGAGGCGCTGCACCGTGGCTTCGAGCGAGGCGACCCGGGCTTCGGCGCGCTCGGTGGCCCACACCTCGCCCTCGTCGGCGATCAGCTCCGCGAGATGCGTGCTCTTGCCGCCCGGGGCCGCGCACAGATCGAGCAGGCGTTCGTGCGGCTCGGGCCCCACGAGCAGCGCGACCAGTGCCTCGCTCTCGTCCTGCACCGTGCACAGGCCCTGCTTGAACACGTCGAGCGAGCCGGGCGCGTGCGTGCCTTCGATCCACACCAGGTCGGGCGAGAGCCGGGCGGGCTCGGCGCGCACCCCGGCCGCGCCCAGGCGCTCGATCAACTGCTCGCGCGTGGTTCGCAGCCGGTTCACGCGCAGGCCCACGGGCACGGGACGGTTGTCCGCGAGCAGCAGGGCGCGGGTCGCCTCGGGGCCGAAGCACGCGAGCCAGCGCGCGACGATCCAGCGCGGATGCGAGCCCCAGATCGCGAGCGACTCGGCGTCGTCCCCCTCGGGGAGCGCGAGCGAGGGCTTCTCCTCCACGAGCCGGCGCAGCACGCTGTTCACGAGGCCCGCCGTGCCGGGATGGCCGTACTTGTGGGCCAGCTTCACCGACTCGTCCACGGCCGCGTGCGGCGGCACGCGATCCAGGAAGAGGATCTGGTAGGCGCCGAGCCGCAGGATGTTCTTGATCCACGGCTGGACCTTCGCCAGGCCGACGTGCACCAGCGGGTCGAGGGTCCAGTCGATTCGCCCGCGCCAGCGCAGCGTGCCCTTCACCAGCTCGTGCATGAGCGCCTGGTCGCGCGCATCGGGCCCGCCGCGCGCGTGCGCGCCGTCGAGCAGGCGGTCGGTGAACGCGCTGCGCGTGTCGGCGGCGTGCAGGATGCGCAGCGCGGCCTCGCGCGGGTTCGAGGGCAACGGCGGCAGGCTCCGCTCCACGAACGGTCCGCCGTTGGGAGCGCGCTCGCCCTGCGGGGGACCGAAGCGGCGGCCCGGTCCGCCGGACCGGCGCGCGGGGCGCTCGTAGATGGGACGCGAGCGGTTCACGGCCGCGGCCTGGCCGCCGGGCCGTCTCCGCCGGCGCGGGCCGCCGCGCCGGCCGGAGCCGCCGAGACCGCCGGGGCCGCGGGGTCCGTTCATGCCAGCGCTTCCTTCTCAAGCTGGAGACGCGCTCCCGGCTCGAGCCTCGCGCCGCGCGCCCACTCCGCCGCGCCCATCTCGCTCTTCGCCTCGGGCTTCACGCGCGTGACGACCAGCACGCCCGGCTGGCAGGCCACCATCACGCCTTCGCGCGTGACCGCGAGCACGGTGCCGGGCGGCTCGCCCACGGCGAGCCGGTGGTGCGGCCAGGCCGCCGCGATCTGCAGCCGCCGCCCGCCGCACGCCGTGGTCGCGCCCGGCCACGGCGTCACTGCGCGCTGCCGCTGCCACACGGCGACCGCGTCGAGCCCGAAGTCGACGATCCCGTCCTCCTTGCGCAGCTTCCGCGCGTACGAGCCGCCCTCGCGCGGCTGCGGACGCCGGGGCGCCCGGCCGGACGCGGCGAGCAGCAGGCTCTCCGCGAGCAGCGGCGCGCCCAGCTCGGCGAGCTTGTCCGCCAGCGAGCCCGCGTGGTCCGTGGGCTCGATCGCGAGCCAGCGCTGCAGGATCATGTCGCCGGTGTCGATCCCCTCGTCCATGAAGAGCGTGGTGACGCCGGTCCAGGCGCGGCCGTCCCACAGCGCGCGCTGCACGGGCGACGCGCCGCGGTATTCGGGCAGGAGCGAGCCGTGCAGGTTGATCGAGCCGAGCCGCGGCACCCGCAGCAGCTCCGCGCTCAGGATCTCGCCGAACGCCACCACCGCGAACAGATCGGGCGCCAGCGCCTCGATGCGCGCCATCACCTCGGCGTCCTTCAGGCTCCCGGGCTTGGCGACCGGCAGCGCGAGCCGCGCGGCCTCGGTCGCGATCTGCGATTCGGACACCGCCCGCCCGCGGCCCCGCGGCCGGTCGGGCTGCGTCACCACCAGCACCACGTCGCACGAGCCGCTGACGGCGCGCAGCGCGGGCACGGCGAAATCCGGCGTGCCCATGAACACGACGCGCGGCCGACTCAGACCGGACCTCCATGCGGGCCGGACCTCGGCCCGTGCGTGCCGGTCGCGCGCGGCGGAGTCGCGGGCGGATGGTAGTCCTCGGGCAGCTCGCCCCGCGCGAGATCGTCGAGCGCGCGACGCAGGAACTGGCGCTTGAGAATCGACAGGCGGTCCACGAACAGCACGCCCTCGAGGTGATCGATCTCGTGCTGGATCGCGCGCGCGAGATAGCCCTCGGCATCCAGCTCGAGCGGCCGGCCCTCCTCGTCGAGCGCGCTCACCACGATGCGCCCGGCGCGGGTCACGTCCTCCCAGATCCCCGGGATCGAGAGGCAGCCCTCCTCGACGGTCTGGGTCCCGCTGCGGCGCCGGATCACCGGGTTCACCAGCGCGTACGCCGCGCGCTCGTCCTCGTCGATCGGCACGTCGACCACGATCACGCGCTGAGCGACGCCCACCTGGTTCGCCGCCAGCCCCACGCCGCCGTAGGCCTGCATGGTCTCGCGCAGGTCGGCGACGAGCTGCCGCAGTGTCTCGTCGACGCCGCGCACCTCCCGCGCCTTCTCGCGCAGCACGGGATCCCCGTAGATGCGCACCGGCCGGATGCTCACTTCGCCGTGCCCTCCGCGACCACGTTGACGATGGCGCTCTTCAGGAACTCCACCTTCACGTCCTCGGCGATGCGCAGCACGGCCTTCTGCTCGTCGAGGCCCACGATCGTGCCGATGATGCCGCCCGAGGTCACCACCTTGTCGCCCCTCTTGAGCGCAGCCAGCATCTGCTTGAGCTTCTTCTGCTGGACCTGCTGCGGCCGCAGCAGGAGCAGATAGAAGATGAGGATGAGCGGCAGGAAGTAGCCGATCTGGACCAGCAGGCGCAGGAAGCTGTCCGGCGGGGCGCCGGCCCCGGCCTGAGCGAGCACATGGGTCACCACGGACATGGGGTTGCCCTCGACGTGATGGGCCCGGACTCCTCGTGGGACGGCCGGGCTAGTGAACGGGCGCTTCGCGCGCCAGCGTCTCTCCGCTGTGATACCGCTCCAGGAACTCCGCCCGGAACGCGTCGTACCGGCCGCCGAGCACGGCCTCGCGCGCCCGGCGCACGAGCGCGACCATGGCGTGCACGGCGTGCACCGAGGTGAGCCGCATCCCGAGCAGCTCGTTCGCGGCGAACAGGTGCCGCAGGTAGGCCCGCGAGAAGCGGGCGCAGGTCGCGCAGTCGCACGCCGGGTCGAGCGGCCGCTCGTCCCGCGCGTACGCCGCGTTCTTCACCACCAGCCGGCCGGTCGAGATGAAGACCGTGCCCCGCCGCGCGTTCCGCGTCGGCAGCACGCAGTCCATCATGTCCACGCCACGCGCCATCGCCTCCACCACGTCCACAGGATGTCCGACGCCCATGAGGTAGCGCGGCTTCCCCGCGGGAAACGCCGCACAGTCGTGCTCGACCATCTCGAGGCCGAGCCGGCGTCCCTCGCCCACCCACAGGCCGCCGAGCGCGAAGCCGTCGAACGCCATCGCGCCGAGGCGCTCGAAGCAGCGCGCCCGCTCGTCCCGATCCGTCCCGCCCTGCACGATGCCGAACAGGGCCATGCCGCCGCGCCCGTTCTCGCGCAACCGCTCGCGCTCGGCCAGCGAGCGCGCCGCCCACCGCAGCGTGCGGTCCACCGCGGACCGCACCGCGTCCGGCTCGGCCGGGAGCGGCACGGGCTCGTCGAGCGCCATCGCGATGTCGCTGCCCAGGCCGTCCTGGATGTCCGTCGCGTCCTCGGGCCCGATCACGTGGCGCGAGCCGTCCAGGTGCGAGCGGAACTCGACGCCCGCGTCCGTCACCCGCCGCAGCGGCGAGAGGCTCATCACCTGGAAGCCGCCGCTGTCGGTGAGGATCGCACCCGGCCAGCCCATGAACCGGTGCAGGCCGCCCAGCGCCGCCACGGTCTCGACTCCGGGCCGCAGCGAGAGATGATAGGTGTTCGAGAGCAGGATGTCGCAACCGGCCGCCCGCAGGTCGTCCGGCGTCAGCGTCTTGACCGACCCCGCGGTGCCCACCGGCATGAAGGCCGGGGTGAGCACGTCGCCGTGATCCGTTCGGATGCGTCCGGCGCGCGCGGCGGTTTGCGGGTCTGTCGCTTCGAGCGTGAACGAGAAGGGCATCGAATGCCCGTGGGTCTGACACCCGCCCGGAGGCCAGGTGAAGGGCGAAGTCTGTTGCTACCGGCCACTTCGCATCCGGGCCCCGGCGCCCCGCGGGGCGTCGAGGTCGGCAACGTTCGTCCGGACTGTACGGGTGCCGCGAAGCGGCGGTCAAGGCGGCCGCCACCGCTCGCCGGGATTCCACGAGCGGCCGCGGCGACTGTCCCCCGCCGGGCGCCTACCTCAAGACCGTGGCCCGCGTGGTCTGCGCGTTCGCGCCCTGGCTCAGCCGCACGACGTACACACCCGGCGCCAGGTGCACGCCCCGTCCAAAGCTCACCGCGTGCCGCCCCGCAGCCGCCACCTCGCGCTGCGCCACCCGTCGCCCGTGCACGTCCAGCAGCTCGAGCCGCGCCCGCTCCGCCGTCGGCACCACGAAGTGCACGACCATCTCTCCGTCGCTCGTCGGATTCGGCCGCGCGCCATCGAGCGCGAAGACCAGCACCTCCTTCGGCACCTCCACCCAAGTCTCGCCCACGAACGTCTCGCCCGTGCTCTCGAGAATCCCCAGCCGGTAGCCGTAACGTGTGCCCGCTTCCACCGCCGTATCCTCGTAACGCAGGTAGCCCATGCCGTCCGGCGTGATCCGCCCGAGCGCGGCCCAGCCCGTTTCGACCGTTCGGCGGTAAACGGTCGCCGTCCCCGGAGGCTTTGCTGCATACCAGGTCAGCCGCACGCGATCCGCCTGCGCTTCCGCGCTCACCAGCGAGGCCAGCACCGGCACCAGCCCGCCTTCGCTCGCGAAGTGGGAGCCTGTGAACGCGCCGTCCACCGCCTGCACGCTCCAGTAGTACTGGCCCGGCCCCGGCAGTTTGATCTTCCACGACGTGCGCTGCTGCGCGTTCCCGAGCTGCGCCACCCGCCGGCACCCCGTCCCGCAGTGCGCCATGGGCGAGCAGATGTTGATCCCGCCCGTCGCGGTGCCGAGCCGCAGGTTGTAGCTGAGCCCCGCCGCCGGAGTCTCTGCATCCGTGGCCGCGGTCCAACTGAACGTCGCGGTGTCGCCCGCCACCACAGCCGTGAGACCGGTCGGCGCTGCCGGGGACGTGTTGGCCGGAGCACCCTCGCTGCGGTAGATGCGGGTGCAGTAGTCACCCGCGATTCCCATCAGCGCGATGTCGAGGTCGCCGTCGTTGTCGTAGTCCCCCCACGCCACCGAACCGCCGACTCGCCCCGGGAGTCCGGCAACGACGTCGTGCAAAACGCCGCCGTCGTTGCGGTAGACACGCGTGATGCCGCCCGAACCCGTGTCCCCCACCA
>DATKKO010000119.1:0-4401 GCA_035542955.1 Terriglobales bacterium | reverse complement strand
AGTGGCGCGAGCCCGAGCATGTTCGCGCGGAAGCTGCCGGTCACGCCGAGGAGGAGCCCGAACAGGAACGGCTGGCGCGCGGCGAATCCCAGCGCCAGCGCGGCGCACGCGAGCACGAGCCCGAGCGTGAAGGGCAGCTCGGTGAATCCGCCGCAGGCGAAGTGCTGCGCCTCGGGATCCAGATAGAACGCGAGCCCCACGACCATCGCGGCCGCGAGCCGGCGTCCCTCCGGCACGCCCGACGCGTAGCGGCGGAGGAGCCGGGACGTGATCATGGCCAGCAGCAATCCGATCAGCAGGAAGCAGCAGAACGGCGCGACGAGCACGAGCCACTCGCGCTGATCGGGGCGGGAGAGCGGCGGCACGAGCCGGAAGATCGCCGCCTCGGCGAGGACCAGTCCGGGCTGGACGGCCGCGAGCGGCCAGGGCGGGTTCGCGTGACGAGCGAGCTCGATCGGCAGCGCGAACGTGGTCGCGAGCCGGCCGTGGGTGGCCAGCTCCTGGGCCGCGAGCGCGTACTGCGCCGCGTCGTAGTTGAGCACGGGGGAGCGGCCGCCCAGGTTCCAGGCGCCCGCGTGCATCAGCCACAAGCAGCATCCGGCCAGAGGCAGACCGAGCGTCAGCAGGATGGCGGCACGCAGCCCGCCGGTTCGGCTCATGGTGCGCAGCGTAGCCGGAGAGACTCCCAACGACAACGTG
Organism: Terriglobales bacterium; assembly: GCA_035542955.1. Lineage (GTDB taxonomy): Bacteria > Eisenbacteria > RBG-16-71-46 > RBG-16-71-46 > RBG-16-71-46 > JANXPZ01. The sequence goes on along the minus strand of DATKKO010000119.1, from coordinate 3,702 downwards.
GGCCGCTCCTGCCGCGCCGGACCTTCGTCGGCCGCCTCGTCGCGCGCGTCCGTCCGCGCCGTTCGAAGGGCGGGGCTTGGGCTGGCCTTCGCGCGAGCGCGGGAGTAGCGTCGCGCACGATGAGCCGCTCGGCCGCGGACGCGTTCGTCCACGAGTACCTGCCGCCGCCGCAGGGCGGCGACGCCGTGACCCTGCTCCTGCTCCACGGGCCCGCGGGCGAGGCGCACGATCTGCTCCGCGTGGGCCCGCTGCTCGACGAGGGCGCGGGCCTGCTCGCCCCGCGCGGACGCGTGCTCGAGGACGGGGAGCCGCGGTTCTTCCGGCGCAGCCCCGACGGACCGCTCGACGATCGCCGCGCGCGCACTGCCGAGCTCGCGGCCTGGCTGCGCGCCGCGGCGAAGCACCACGGGTTCGATCTCCGGCGCATCGTGGCGGTGGGGCACGGGAACGGCGCCGACATGGCGACGAGCCTGCTCCTGCTCGAGCCGGAGCTGCTCGAGGCGGCGGTGCTCTTCCGTCCGCGTGGGCTCCCCGCGCCCGAGCACGTTCCGCCGCTTCGCGGCAGGGCGGTGTTCATCGCCGCGGGCCGCGCGGACACGAGCATCCCGCCCGCGGAGCCCGAGCGCCTCGCGGTGCTGCTGCGCTCGGCCGGCGCGGACGTGGTGCTCCACTGGGACAACGCCGGCTCCGCGCCCGATCGCCGCGAGGTCGCGGCCGCCCGCGCGTGGCTCGCGCGCCGGCGTCTCGCGCACGGGCTCAGGGTGCACGACCCGCCGCTCTGAGCGCGGGCCGGGCGCTGCGGCCCGCTTCGGGCGCTCAGCTCCCCCGCGCTTCCTCGAAGCGCGCGGTCGAGCGGTTCTTCCGCACGTCGTCCCACGAGAAGCAGCGCCCGTTCATCGCCACGTAGACGCCGGGCGGCAGCGTCTGGGCGAACGCGAGCGCGCTGCCGAGATTGAAGAGCCCGTCCGAGCTGCCGAAGGTGTACGGCACCACGGCCCCGGTGAGCACGACCGTCTTGTCGCGGATGCGCTCGCCGAGATAGCGCGCGGTCTCGGCCATGGTGTCGGTGCCGTGGCTGATCACGACGCGATCCCAGCCGGGCTCGAGGCAGCTCTTCAGGATCATCTCGCGGTCGACGGCCGTCATCTCGGTGCTGTCGATCATCATGAGCGTGCGGATCTCGAGGTCGAGGCCCGAGCGCGCGAGCCGGAGCATCTCGCGCACGTGCGTGTCCTTGAAGTAGAGCGCCCCGGTGACCTCGTTGTACTCCTTGTCGAACGTGCCGCCGGTCGCGAGGAAACGGATCTTCATGCGGGACCTCCCCGGTTGCCTCGACTATGCGGGGTCTGGCGCCCGCGTCAAGCGGGTGGACGCGCGTGAACCCGGGGGCGGCGGCGGACAGCCCGGGCCCGCGGCCGACCATTCATCCCCTCGAAACGACCACTCATCCGGACTCCCGTTCCCCGGTTCGACCTCCGGTCGCAGACTGGGACGTGGAAGGAGGGCGCATGCGCCGACCGAAGAGCTTCGCCCGGGAGCTGCTCGACACGTCGTGGCAGCAGCCCCTCTGGGCCGTTCCCTTTGCCATCTTCTTCACCGAGCTCTATGCGCCGGACTGGCGGGGCTTCCCGCTCATGTACCGGATGTCCCTGGTCTTCGCCTACGCGATCCGCCTGGCGATGGTGCTCGCGGGCCACCTGCTCCTGCCGCGGCTGGCGCCCCGCCGCGAAGCCGCGGCCACGCCGGATCGCCTGTGGTTCTGGGTGGACGGTCTGGTGTACGCCTCGGCCGCGATCGTCGGCGCCTTCATCGCGGCCGCGCTGGTCAACCGTTTCGTCTTCCCCGGCTTCCTCGGCACGGGGCGGGCCTGGGTCACCACCGGGCTCTACACGCTGCTCTTCACCACGCTGTTCACGGGCATGGCCTACGCGGCGGCCTTCCACCGGCAGGCGGTGGAGCGCGCGCGCGCCGTGGAGCAGGTGCGCGCCGAGCTGGCCGGCGCCGAGCTGCGGGCGCTGCGCGCGCAGATCCAGCCGCACTTCCTCTTCAACACCCTCAACACCATCGCGGCGCTCGTCGCCGAGAACCCGCGCGCGGCCGAGGACACGGTGACGCGTTTGGCCGAGGTGTTCCGTCACGTGCTGGCGGCCTCGGACGAGGAGCGCACCCCGCTGGATGCCGAGCTGGGCTTCGTGCGCGACGTGCTGGCGATCGAGCGGCTGCGTCTGGGCGAGCGCCTGCGCGTGGTCGAGAACGTGGAGCCCGGACTCGGCGGAGTGCCGGTGCCGAGCCTGCTGCTGCAGCCGATCGTCGACAACGCCGTGCGCCACGGGATCGGTGCGCGCGCCGAAGGAGGAGAGATCCGCCTCGCCGCGCACGCCCGCGATGGTCGCCTGGTGCTCGAAGTGGCGGACGACGGTCCGGGCATGGATGCGGCGAGCCCGAGCCGGGGCGCGGGCTTCGGCCTGCGCTCGGTGCGCGAGCGCCTGGCGGCGCTGGGCCCGCCGCACGCGCTCGAGCTGGAGTCGATGCCCGGTCGTGGCACCACCGTTCGCATCACGTTGCCGCTGGAAGCGGGCCCGTCGCCCGCCCGAGGAGGAACCCGTTCATGAGTCGCCGACTCGCCGTTTCCCTGCTTGCGTTCCTGTTGGTCGCCGTCGCGCCGGCCGCGCGGGCTGCTGATCCGGCCGTGCTGGCCGCGGCGCGCGCCGCCCTCCAGGCCGGAGTGGATTCCGCCCGCGTGCCGACGCTCCTCGGGGCGCGGGCCCGCTTCCAGGCGCTGGCCGACGCCGAGCCGGACTCGGTGTGGCTCCACTACTGGGTCGCGGTGGCCGACTGGCGCCTGGTGCCGCTGATGATGGGCGGAGACCGCGCGCGAGCCGAGCGTCTGTGCCGGGACGGGATCACGCACTGCGACGCGGCGCTCGGGCTCGATCCGAAGCACGCGGAAGCGTTGGCGGTGAAGGCCAGCCTGGAAGGGATGCTGACCGTCTTCGATCCGGGCGCCATGATGACGCTCGGACCTCAGTCCGTCGCCGACATGGCTCGCGCGGCCGAGCTCGCGCCCGCGAACCCGCGGGTCTGGCTGCTGGACGGCATCATCACGCTGAACAAGCCGGAGGTGTTCGGCGGCGGAGCCGGGCCGGCGCTGGAGAAGCTGCGCAAGGCGCAGGCGTTCTTCGCGAGCGCCCCGGCGGACAGCGCGGCTCCGGGCTGGGGAGCCGACGACGCCTGGACGTGGGGCGGCAGGGCGGCCCAGCGGCAGAACGATCTCGCGGGCGCCCGGGCCATGTTCGCGAGGGCGCTCGAGATCAACCCGCGGAGCCTCTGGGTGAGGAACGTGCTGTTGCCCGCCGTGCGGGACACGGCGGCGAAGGCGGCGGGCCGGTGAAGCGAGGCTTGACGCTGGTCCTGGCGCTCGCGGGCGTCTGCGCGGCCGCGCCGGCCTGGGCGATCCGTGTCACCGGCACGGTGAGCGACCGTCATGGCGCGCCGATCGAGTTCGCGAGCGTCGCCGTGCGCGCGCTGCGGCTCGGGACCGCCACCGACGAGGCCGGGCGCTTCGTGCTCGACCTGCCTCTGGGACCGGCCGTGCTCGACGTGCGGCAGATCGGCTACGAGCCCGCGCGCGTGGCGATCGAAGTCGCCGTGGGCCTCGCGCCGCTGCGCATCACGCTGGCCGAGCAGCCGGTCGAGCTTTCC
>DATKKO010000118.1:0-6817 GCA_035542955.1 Terriglobales bacterium | reverse complement strand
GATGCACTCGGAGACGTTCTTCTTGAAGTCGTAGGTCCAGAGGTCGGGCGAGGTGCCGCCCTGGTAGCGCTTCCAGGTGCGGCGGTCGTACTGCGGGTACATGTAGACGATCTTCTTCGCGTCCGGGGAGAACGAGGCGTATCCGCCCATGGGCAGCGCGAGCATCTCCTCGAACCCGCCGGCAGCCGGCACCCTGAAGAAGCGGTCGTAGCGCACCGGCGCCGAGGCCCGCGTCGAGCGGATGAGGACGGACTTCCCGTCGGGATACCACTCGGTCACCTGGTCGGCCGCGGGATGCCAGGTCAGCCGCTTCGGCTCGCCGCCCTCGACCGGGATCGTGTAGGCGTCGACGTTGCCGTCGTACTCCGCGGTGAAGGCGACGGTCCTGCCGTCCGGCGAGAGACGCGGGAAGCGCTCGAGGCCCTCGTGCGAGGTGAGCCGCCGCGCGACGCCGCCGGTGCGAGCCACGGTCCACAGGTCGCCCGCGTAGACGAACACGATGGTGTTGCCCTGGATGTCGGGCTGGCGCAGCAGACGGCATTCCTCGAGCGCGGACGCCGAACCGGCGCCCGCCGCGAGCAGGCTCAGCGCGAGACCCGCGGCTGTGATCCACGTGGCGACCTTCATGGCGAAGCTCCTCCGGGAAGGGACGGACTGCCCGATTCGAGACGGACGGAGCCTAGACTGCGGCCGGAGAGGCCGTCCGGCAAACAGGCCCGGACGAGCGCGGCGGCCGGGGAACGAGCGCGATGGGTGGGGCCCGGGCGGGGCCCGACGATCGCGCGCCGTCCGCCCGCGCCGTTCAAGCGGCGCTTCCTCGGCGCCGATAACACCTTGGGTGTTCCGCCCACCTGGGGAGCGGGTTCCCTCATGACCATCAATGCCCGGCCGGAGCCGGGGCAGCAGGATGTCGTGCGCACGCCCGAGCAGGAAGCGGCGGTGCGCGCGGCGGGCGTGTGGGTCAACCATCTGGCGCGCACGCTCAAGACCTGCCGGCTCTACGACGCGAACAACCCGACCGTCATCCGCTTCCGCGAGGAGCTGGGGCGGGCGCTCGCGCACACGCTCGAGGAGCATGGCGAGCTGACGCTGGAGCTCACCTCGGACGACGTGCTCTGTCTCGGGAGCTCGCTCTATCCGGCCCGCTCGCGCGACGACAACCTGGCGCTGCCGTTCTACCGCGACGGCATCCACGAGCTGCGCCTCCTGCCCGGGATCCACCCCGCGGAGGTCGAGAAGTTCCTCGACGCGGTGCTCCAGGTCACGGGTCAGAACGCGGGCAACGACGACCTGGTCACGCTGCTCTGGGAGGCCCATCTCGACCACCTCGAGGTCGACTACGTCCCGGCCGAAGGAGACCTCGGCAACGGCAATCTCGACGACACGGCGGAGGACGTGGCGCCCTGGCCCACGCGCGAGCCCGAGGAGGACGCCGGCCTCGAGGCGCCCGAGGTCGCGCCCGCCGGCGAGGAGCGCTCCGAGGACTGGACGCTCGGCGATCTCACGGTCGAGGTGGAGGCGGGCTTCGCCGAGCTGGAGGTGCTCGCGCCCGCGGAGATCGAGCGCTTCCTCGCCGAGTACCGGAGCGAGCACGAGGTCCCGCTGGCCACCGCGACCATCGCCATCGCCAGCGCGTTCCTGCACGCGGGGGCGAGCGCCGAGGACAAGGCCGAGCTGGTGCGCTTCCTGCCGCGCGTGCTGCACCAGTCCATCGCCGCGGGCGCGTGGCGGGAGGCCCGGCACTGCCTCGCGCTCCTGCGCAAGTGCGGGCGCCACTCCGAGTGGTCGGTCGAGGGCTTCACGCAGGAGCTGTTCCAGCCGATCTCGGTGGCGGGCGTGGTCGAGAAGCTGGACGCGCAGGAGGGCCCGGCGATCGCCGAGTTCGTGGCGCTGGCGCGCGACCTGGGCGAGCCGGCGGTGGACTGGCTCAACCTCGCGCTCGGCGAGAGCCAGCAGCGCCGCACGCGGCGCGTGCTCGCCGAGGGCATCGCGCAGCTCTGCAAGGACGATCCCGAGCGGCTGGCGCCGTGGCTCTCGGACCCGCGCTGGTACGTGGTGCGCAACATCGTGCACATCCTGGGCTGGATCGGCGGCGACCGCACGCTCCCGTTGCTCGAGACCGCGATGCGGCACCCGGAGCCGCGCGTGCGGCAGGAGGTGATCGCGGCGCTCGGCCAGGCGAACCCCGGGCAGGCCCGGCCGCTCCTGCTCGGCATGCTGCCCGCCGCCGATCCGCGCACGTTCTGCTCGGTGCTCCACCAGCTCTCCGTCGCCCGCGACCCGGACACGGCGGAGACGCTCATGCGCTGGGTGCAGGACGCCGACTTCGAGCAGCGGCCTCTCGACGTGCGCCGCGCGCTCTACGCGGCGCTCGCCTCGGTGGGCGGCGACGAGATCGTGCCCCACCTCGAGCAGGAGCTGCACAAGGGCAACTGGTTCTCGCGCTATCAGGAGGCGCACCGGCAGGCGGTGGCGCGCTGCCTCGCCCGCATCGGCACGCCCTCGGCGCGGGCCGTGCTCGAACGCGGCGCGCGCTCGAAGCGCACGCCGGTGCGCAAGGCGTGCGTCGACGCGCTCGCGGGAGCGGAGGCATGACGGACGCCGTGCCGGGCGGGGCGATGCGCGCGAGCGAGGAAGGCGGGCGCCTGCTCGAGCTGGGCCCGAGGCTCCTCGTGCGCTTCTCGGCGATGCTGCGCACCGCGCGCACGCACGATGTCTCGAACCAGGCGTTCCAGCGCCAGCTCCAGGAGTTCCTGCAGATCCTGCTCGAGACGCTCGAGGAGGAGGACGAGGTCGCCCTGGTCGCGGTGGCCGGCTACTTCTACCTGAACGGGGTGCGGCTCCGGGCGAGCGCCGCGCTGCTCTCGATGTACCACGCGCTCATCGAGGAGTTCGAGCGTCGCGGTCTCGGCGGCATGCGCTTCCTGCACGGCGTGGGCGCGGCGGAGATGGAGCGCTTCCTCCAGCTCTTCCAGGCGGCCGAGGATCCGGCGCTCGCCGAGCGGCTGGCCGAGGCCGTGATCGAGGCCAGCGTCGAGCACGTGGTGATCGTGCCCGCAGCGGACCTCGACAAGGAGGACCTGACCCGCGAGCTGGACGAGAAAATGGACGTCTCGAGCGAGCGCGGGCGGGCGAAGAAGGTGTTCTGGCGCGCGGTGCTCGGGAGCAAGCGCATCGTCGTGCGCGCGGCCCAGACCGGCCGGCCCGATCTGCGGCAGGCCAAGCGCCTCGTGCAGCCGGTCGTGGACAGCATCATGAAGAACGAGTACTCGATCGTCGGCCTCACCGCGCTCAAGGAGCACGACGAGTACACCTACGCGCACTGCGTGAACGTCAGCGTGCTGTCGATCAGCATGGGGCAGGCGCTCGGCCTGCCGCGGCAGGCGCTCGCGGATCTCGGCGTGGCCGGGCTGCTGCACGACATCGGCAAGGTGGCGGTCCCGGGCGACGTGCTGCGCAAGCCGGACAAGCTGAACTCGGACGAGTGGGGCGTGATCCGCCGCCACCCGCTCGAGGGCGTGAAGATGATGTTCCGCATGCCGGGACTGTCGAGCCTCACGCTGGACGCGATGCGCGTCTCGCTCGAGCACCACCTGAACTTCGACCTCACCGGCTATCCCGAGATCGAGCACGAGTGGGCGCAGGCGACGATGACGCGGATCGTGGCGCTCGCCGACTGCTTCGACGCCATGACCGCGCACCGCGCCTACCACAAGCGGCCGCGCACGCCCTTCGAGGGCCTCCAGTACCTGCTCGGGCCCGCGCGCGTGCAGTTCGACCCGGCGGTGCTGTGGTCGCTGGTGCGCACGGTCGGCCTCTATCCCGCGGGCTCGATGCTGCTCACCGGCTCGAACCACGTCGTGCTCGCGGTGAGCCCCAACCCGCGCGATCTGCGGCGGCCCCATTGCCGCGTGCTCGTGCGCCCCGACGGCACGCCGGTGCCCGAGGACATCGAGGAGCCCTGGGACCCGATGTCCGACGAGGAGAGCGTGCTGCGGGTGCTGCGGCCGGAAGAGACCACGCTGGACGCGCAGGAGCTGCTGGCGGCGTAGCGTTCGGCCCTCGTCTCAGTGGGCTGAAGTCGATCAACCGACGCGAACGGGCGGCTGTCGCTGGACAGCCGCCCGTCGTTCGGTGGATCCGCTGCGCGGCCCTGGACGCTCCCCGTCTCCAACCGCGCTCGTTCGAATCCACCCATTCAGTCCGGGCCGCCCGGACCCGCCTTCGGCGGGTGCCCCGCACGCGCCCGGTCGTGCGCCGGGGCGGCCCGGTCACATCATCGACCGCCTTCGTCCCGATCCGAGTCACTACCCCGATCCCAGCCGACCCCGCCCCGATCCTGATACGGCTGATCCGTCCAGTGGCCGTCCTGCCAGACGTAGCTGTCCACGCAGCGACCGTCGCGGGAGTCGAGCACGTCCAGCACCGGCGGGTGATCTTGGTACTGCAAGTGGTTCTCGTACGCTTCGAACGAGACGAAGCGCTCACGGCAATAGGGGTCGTAGTACACATACGCCGGCTGCGATGAGGCCGCGTGGTACGCGTCCGAGAGGACGCTGCCCAGCACGAGGCCGCCGAGGAAGCCGACGATGGCCGGCCCGGCGCTCGAGTGCCGCTCGACGATGATCGGTCGCAAGCCGCCGCCGTACCCGCGGACGATCCTGTGCCCGTGTCCGTGTCCGTACGAAGGTGGCCCGCCGCGGCCGTAGTCGCGCCCGCGTCCGCGATCGGCGGCGGCGGTCGAGGCGAGCGAGGCGGCGGCCAGCGTCACGATCAGGAGGACTCGAAGCCCTCGATGCGCGATCAGGTTCATGGTCAGTGCCTCCTCCGTGGTTTCCCGGCAGGGTTCGAGCGGGACGACAGCACGGGCCATGCCACGCAGCTCGCGGCTCCGGATTGGCCGCTTGCAGGCGGTTGCGCGGCCGCGAGCCCATGCGTCGAGCCGGGCTCGCCGAGTTCGCTGTGGCGTGCGCGCCACAGGGGGCGTGCGCCTGCCGCGCGCGGAGACATGCGCTCGCCGCGCGCTCGCCATGCGAGGGCTAGGGCGCGGGGCGGCGAAACGAAGACCCCGACCCTCACGCCGGAAGGCGTGTCGGGTCGGGCTCTCCGGCGTGGGTCTCGAATCGGCGCGTCGGGTGCCCTCAGTTGCTCGTCACGGTGTGCGTGCCCTGCGTCACGTTCCAGGTCACGGTGCCGCCCGGCTTGATCGTCACCGTCGCCGGAGTGAAGGAGGTTCCCGCAGCGGTGACGACGGCGGACGTGTTGGCCGAGGTGCTATCCACGTTCACTGTCCCCACCATGCCCAAACTCACGTGGAAGTTGCAGTGATAGCCGACCGCACCCACGGCCGGGAACGTGTGAGAGAAGTTGGCCGGAGCGTTCAACGTGCCCGAGTCGAAAGGCGTGTTCCCTCCACCGCCGCCTCCTCCACCGCCGACGGTACCGCCTCCAGGGCTCGTGGGGCTCGAGCTCTTGCCGCACCCGACCACCAGCATCATGGCCACCACCAGAACCCCAGCCAAGACGGCTACCAGACCAATGCGATGCTTCCTCATGAGCGCCTCCCGAATATCTACAACTGCGCCACGCTCGGTGGCCAGATCCCAGAGAGCAATCGACACTGGCAACCGCGGGCTGCTCGACCACGCCTTTGGAGTGTGAGCCGAGCATCGAGAGAAAGATGATTTGCCGACGCTTGACCCGGCTGGGCCCGCGGTCTCCAGCACGCGCCGCGCGGGGAGCAATGTCGAAGCGCGGGATCATGGAGTGCGGCACGCGTGATCGCGATTCCGTTGGCCTACGGAGCGACCCGCTCCGTCGCCTCACGGGACCGCATGCGTGTCGGCCCGGAGCCCGGGCTTTCCGGCGGGGTTCGGATGGAGCTTACGGGCGCGCCATCCACTCCACGCGCATTCCGGGCTCCGGCTCGATCGCGCCGAGATTCCACGCCCAGGCGCGAACGCTCTCGGGATCGCCGGCCGGCTCGAGCCAGAGCACGCCCGTTTCCGGGTGGGTGCGCGCGTACGCCGTGGCGGCGTCGCGGCCGAGTACGAGCAGGGCGGCGGCCAGCGGGCCGGCGCGTGATGCCGTGCGCGCGACCACGGTCACCGCGACGCGGCCGCGCACGGTCTGGCCCGTGCGTGGATCGATCACCGCCGGGACCCCGGCGGTGCCCGCGGCCGCGATGGCGCAGGCCGCGTTGGAGAGCGCGATGCAGATCGCGGGTCGGCCGTCCAGGCCCGGGAGTCTCACCGGCCACGCCTCGCGCGTGGTGAACGCGAGGACCTCGTCCCCGATCGCGAGCTTCGCGCGGACGACGCCGTGGCGCCGGAGCGTCTCGGCCGCGCGATCGAGCACGTATCCCGTGGCCGCGGAGCCGGGCGCCACGACGGGGCCGGGCCTCGTGAAGCGCACGCCGCGGCGCTCCGGATCGAGCAGCAGCATGCGCCAGCCCACGGCTCCGCGCGCATCCGAGACATCGGCCCGCTCGGGCTCCTCGCGGCCGCCGCGCCCGGACCACAGCCGCGCGAGCGCGCCCGCGGTCGGGTCGTAGGCGCCGTCGGTCTCGGCGGCCAGCTCCTTCGCCGATTCGAGCACGGCGAAGAGGTCGTCCGTGCAGAGGAACGACCCCTCCGCCGCCTCCTCGTTCAGGCGCCGCAGCTCGCTCGTCGAGTCGTCCGGCTCCAGCATCGCGCCGAGCCGCCCCGCTTCCTCGAGCGCCGCGTCGAGCGCCCTTGCGGTGCGCACCGTGTCGGTGACGTCCGACCGGCTCGCGGCCACGACGTCGAGAACGTCACCCAGCAGCGGACAGGAGCGC
>DATKKO010000117.1:0-2682 GCA_035542955.1 Terriglobales bacterium | reverse complement strand
CGCGAGCGAGGCCGCCGGCGCCGCGGCCTGCGGCCGGGTCGCGCGGGTCGCGCAGCCGCCGGCGAGCACCACCGCGAGGGCGGGAGCCAGGGGAACGAAGGTGACGAGCCACCGAGGCGCATGGCGCATGGCGCGCTCCTGGGGGCCACGAGCCGCGCTCCCGGCGCGGCGGCTCTGCGGGTGAGATCTGGCCTCGAGCCTAGCTCTCGCCGACCCGGACCAGGTGGAAGAACTCCTCGTTCGTCTTCGTCTTGCCCAGGCGATCGACCAGCTTGAGCATCGCCTCCTGCGGCGGCATCTGCACGAGCACGCGGCGCAGCGTCTGGTAGGTGCTGAGCAGGTTCGGAGGGATCAGCTTCTCCTCCTTGCGCGTGCCGCTCTTCGCGATGTCGATCGCGGGATAGATGCGCCGCTCCGCCAGCTCGCGCGCGAGGAAGATCTCGCTGTTCCCCGTGCCCTTGAACTCCTCGAAGATGACCTGGTCCATGCGCGAGCCGGTGTCGATGAGCGCGGTGCCGGCGATGGTGAGCGAGCCGCTGCCCTCGATCTTGCGCGCGGCGCCGAAGATCATGCGCGGCGCCTGCATGGTGGCCGCGTCGAGGCCGCCCGACAGCGTGCGCCCCGTGCCCTCGGAGGCGTTGTTGTAGGCGCGCGCCAGCCGGGTGATCGAGTCCAGCAGGAGCACCACGTCCTTGCCCTGGAGCACGAGGCCGGCCACGGTCTCGATCGCGTTCTCGGCGGTCTCGATGTGCTCCTGGACCGTCATGTCGCTCGAGGCGGCGATGACCACCGCGGGCGTGTTGCGCCGGAAGTCCGTGACCTCCTCGGGCCTCTCGTCCACGAGCAGCGCGTAGATCGCCACGTCCGGATGGTTGCAGGCGACCGAGGCCGCGATGCTCTGGAGGATGCGCGTCTTGCCCGCCTTGGGCGGCGACACGATCAGGCAACGCTGGCCGCGGCCGAGCGGCGCGAGGATATCGATGCAGCGCCCGGTGGTCCGATCGCCGTAGGGCGGACTGCCCTGTCCGGGGAGCAGCTCGAGCACGAGGCGCTCCGTGGGATCGAGCGCCGCGCCCGCCTGCTGCATGTCACGAAGCAGCTCGAGCCCGCGGCGCCGCGTGGCCGCACTGTTGCCTCCGCCTCCGCCGCCTCCGCGGCCGCGCCGTCCGCGGCGCTGTCCCTGCGGACGTGGACCGCCCGGCGCGTTCGGATAGAGCTGGGGCGACGCGTTGCTCAGCGGGCGATTGCCGCCGCGCCCGCGGCGGCGCCGTCTCCGCCCGGGACCCGGTCCCGGCACGCTCATCGGTCCGGGCGCCGGACCTGGCGCGCCTCCCTCGTCGCTCGCCGGCGCGAAGCCGGCTTCGGATCCTCCCGGGCCCTGCGGTTGGGGTGGGCGCGGTCCTCGAGGGCGGCGACGTCTGGATCTCATGGGCATCCCTTCTGCGGGTCCGCCTGCGGACGCCGATCGACATGGGCGTGCCGAGCGCCGGTGGCGGACGCGGGTGTTCGGTGGAACCTCGCGGGAGGCCCCGCGCGCGCGGCGACCGCACGCGCGGGCCTCGACCAGCCGATCCTCAGTTCCTCTTCATCGGGCGGGCCGCCGCGGCCTGCCGCGCCCCGGACGGCCTCGACGCATCCTTCGCGCACCCACCCGCCTTCACACGTCCGCGCTCGGATGCGGAAGCAGAGGGAGCGCGGAGATCGTGAGGGGGGCCACTCGCGAGGGGGACGGCGACGGGACGCGGTACGCGGCGTGCAGCCGGCGCTCGGGTCCCTCCTCCGAGGGCGCGCGAGCGGCATTATCCTCGGCCGCGCCCCGAATGTCCAGAGCCACGCGCGCTACGGCCGGGGCCGCATCGCGCGTGCGACCGAACGTCCGAGTCGCGCCCACGCGAGGCGCGACTCGTGGCGCTTCGCCCGAACGCTCCGCGCGCGGCGGCCGCGCGCGCGAACCCCGAGCCGCGATCAGTTCTTCTTCGGCTGCTGCAGCTTGAAGCCGGCGGGGACCTCGAAGCTGCCAGCCGGGGCGGGAGAGGTGGAGATGCTCACGACATCGGTGACCACCTTGAAGAGCGGGCCTCCGGCTGCCGCGCCCGAGCCCGGGGAGGACATCTCCTCGGCCTGCTTCTCCGCCTTGTCTTCGGCCTTCTTCTGCGCGGCCCGCGCGACCTTGCGGCCGAGGAAGCCGCCCAGCTTCCCGGTGAGGCTGCCCTTGCCGGACGCCGCATCCGCAGCCGCCTGGGCGTCCTCGGCCTTCTCCTCGGCGGCTTCGGCCTTCTTGGCCTGGTCGCGCGCGGCCTTGGCCTGGTCCTGCTGTGCCTTGGCCTGCGCCTGGGCCTCGGCGGCCGACTGCCCCCGGCTCGCGCCGGACGGCCCCTCGATCGTGAACGTGGTCCGCACCGGGTAGCCATCGAGGTCCTTCAGCTTGGTCGTGAGCTCCCGCATGCCGTTGCCGTACATCCGGCGCGCCATGGAGCTCATCCCCGACATCTGTGCGTCGAAGCCGATCTTTTCCGCGAAGCTCTTGTAGTAGGCGCGCACCTCGCCGGTGCCCGGAGCGTTCTTCGTGAGCCACTCGTCCATGACCATTCGCAGCTCGCCTGCTTCCTCACCTTTCTCTTTCGACTTCGCCTTTCCCACGCACGTGACGATCACCTGCTCGGCCGGGAAGCCGTTCACGTC
>DATKKO010000116.1:0-7757 GCA_035542955.1 Terriglobales bacterium | reverse complement strand
GAGCGCCGAGGGCGAAGGCGAGCGGCTCCAGGCCGAGATGGAACGCCGCGTGGAGCGCGCGCTGCGCGCGCACTTCCGGCCCGAGTTCCTGAACCGGGTGGACGAGATCGTGGTCTTCCACGCGCTCGATCGCGCGCAGCTGCGCGCGATCGTCGACCTGCACGCCGAGAGCCTGCGGCGCATGCTCGCCGATCGCGAGATCGGCCTCGTGCTCACGGGCGCGGCCCGGGACGCGCTCGCCGAGGAGGGCTACGATCCGCAGTTCGGCGCGCGCCCGCTCAAGCGCACGCTCCAGCGCCGGGTGCAGAACCCGCTCGCGATGCGGCTCCTGCAGGGCGAGTTCAAGGGGGGCCAGGCGGTGCGCGTGGACTACGCGAACGGCGAGTTCACGTTCACCACCGAGTCCGCGCGACCGGAGCCCGCGCGGACGCGCTGAGCGGCCGGCCTCCGGAGGCGCGCGCCCGGGGGAACGGATCCGGGCCGACAGGATCGCCGCGGGTCCTCATGCCCTCCCCGCGGCTCGCTGCGGCGCTCTCGTGATCAGGGAACGGACGGCTCCGACGCGGCGCCCGGGCTGTAGAAGACGACCTTGTTCTTCGGCGGGCGCTTGGCCCGCAGCAGGGCCTGGTTCGCGGCGCGCCACAGGTCGTCGGCGCCGTGGGCGTGATCGGGATAGAGCGACACACCCATGCTCACCGTCACGCCCACGTGGTGCGGCCTGCGGTCGAGGTCCTCGACCTCCACGGTGAGACGCTCGACCAGCGCGCGCAGGCGCTCGGAGACGGCGACCACGTCGTGCGCGTGCACCGGCGAGGTGAGCAGGATCGCGAACTCCTCGCCGCCCCAGCGCGCGACGGTGTCGAACGGCCGCACCCCGTGCTGGAGCGCGTGCGCCACCTGCACGAGCACGCGGTTCGCGGCGGCGAAGCCGTACGTGGTGTTGAAGGCCTTGAAATCGTCGATGTCCGCGATGCACAGGGCCATCGAGTTCCGCTCGCGCCGCGCGCGGGCCATCTCGTTGCGGAGCTGGAGGTCGAAGTAGGAGCGGTTGTAGATCGCGGTCAGCGGATCGATGAAGACCAGCTTCTCGATGCGCGTCGCGCGCTCGAGCACGCCGCCGCACGAGTCGGCGAGCAGGGTCACCATGGCGAGCGCGGCCGAGGAGAAGTGCTCGGGCCCGCGCGCGAAGACCTCGAGCAGCCCGAGCGGCGGACCCTCGGCCGGGCTCACGGCGCAGATCACGACCGAGCGGACGCGCCGCCGGCGCCCCTCGGTGGCCAGGGCGGGGCACCTCTCGGTGTCGGGGCAGTAGATGAGCAGGTCCGGACGGCTGCGGGCCTCGGCCGCCAGCTCCGCGGCGAAGGGCTCGAGTCCCGAGCCCTCCTCGTCCGTGGGGACGAAGCGCACCTCGCTCGCGCCGAGCAGCTCGCGGCCGGTGGCATCGAGCTGCTCGAGCAGCCCGCGGCGGCCCTGCCCCGAGCGCGGATCCCCGGCGAGCATCGCCTCGTCGAGGCGCAGCAGCCCGCGCATCTGGTCGAGCCCCGCCTGCGCCTCGGCGGTCGAGCTGGCGCGCGGCACGAGCAGCAGGCCCTCGCGCTCGCGCGGCGAGGGCAGCTCGAGCGTGATCACGTCGAGCGTGTCGCGGGACTGCCAGCGCAGCGCCCGGCGGCTGTTCTCCGCGATCTCGACCCGCCGCACCGCGCCGCTCGCCTCGAGCCGCGAGAGCGCATAGACCGCGGCGGACTCGAGCTGGCTCGTGATGCCGGACTCCAGGGCGCGCCGGACGTGGAACCGGTCCGGCGTGGGCAGCTCGTCGAGCGGCAGCAGGCGCTCGAGCAGCTCGCGGAAATCGATCTCTTTCTGACGCATGCGGCTTCCCTGCCTCGGATCCGCGATCATCGTCGTGCAGGTCTCCCGACCGAGGTGGCGGCGCAGCGGCTGCATCGGTCCGCACGATCCCGGCGCGGAACAACGAGAATTGTAGCACAGCGGACCGGTCGGGCCCGCGATCTCCGCGCGTTCTGGGCCATCCCGCCCAGCGCCGACCGGGGTGGCGGGGCCACGATCGATGCCGCCGGGCGCGGCTAGCGGAACAGCGTGAAGCGCAGGATCAGGAGCAGGAAGAGCAGGAAGAGATAGATCTGGAGGGCGACGAGGGCGAGCCGCTTGCCCGGGGTCATCCTCACCCGCGGCATGCGGCGCTCACGCCTTGGCCTTCGTGACCAGGCCCTTCATGATCTCGTTGTACCGGACTACGCCGAGCAGGTGATCGTGGGGATCCACCACCGGCAGCATCCGGTAGTGGTACTTCGCGAACAGCTCCTGCAGGTCGTCGCGCAGGTCCTCGGCCTCGGCGCTGACCACGGGCGACGCCATGACGTCCGCCAGCGGCAGGTCGTCGTCCGCGAGCACGAGATCGCGCAGGTCCACGACGCCCTCGAGCACCGAGTCGTCGCCCCCGAGCACGTAGATGTAGGAGATGGCGTCCGCCTCGCGGCCGGAGCGCCTGATCTCCGCGAGCAGCTCCCCGACGCGCGCCTCGGGGCGCGCGGTAAGGTAGTCTTGGGTCATCAGCGACTGGGCGTTGACCTCGCGCTCCGAGAGGATGGCGTTCAGCCGCCGCGCGGTGTCGGGAGGCAGGATCTTGCTGAGCCCGGTCACGTGGTCGTGCGGCAGCACGGCGAACAGATCGGCGAGCTGGGCCACGTTCATCTCGGAGAGCACGGCCCGCGCGCGCTCCTCGCGCATGTCCGCGATGAGCTGCCGCTGGGCCCGCGGCTCGGCCTCGAGCAGCGCCTCGGCCGCGGTCTCGGAGTCGAGCGCCGAGAACAGCGCCTCCTGCTCCTGGCCCGACAGCTCCTCGAGCGCGTCCGCCAGGTCCTCGGGCGGCAGGTCCACGAGCTGCTTGCGCGTCACCGAGAGCGAGACCTTGTCCGTGCTGACCGCGTCCTCGACGTTGAGCGGCTGGACGTACTTCCACGGGATCAGGTTCTCGCGGAAGAGCCGCAGCCAGCCCACGTGCCAGCGGCGGAGGAAGCCGTTGAACGAGGTGTCCACGTGCACGACCACGAGGCGCCCGCGGCTCTCGAGCAGGTGCACGTCGTTCACCGCCTCGACGCGGCGTCCGTCGATGTCGAGGATGGTGCGGCCGACGAGATGGTTCTCGAGCAGCATCCAGCCGGGCTGGTCGACGAACGGCGGATAGGCGTCGCCCTCCTCGGGCGGCTGCACGAAGATCGCGTCGTCCTCGATGCGCAGCACCCGCCGCCAGGGCACGAACGTCGTGGGCTTGCCCCAGCCGTGCTCCAGGAAGATGCCGACGGCCTCGGGGTACAGCTCGCCGAGCGAGAAGACGAGGTCGTCGACCCGGCCGATGCGGTCCTGGATCTTGCCCTGGCACACCGGGCGGTGGAGCAGGTCGGAGAAGTAGAGGAACCGGAACTCGCCCGGCAGCTCGATGTTCTTCGTGCTCTTCGAACTCGGCGCCGCCACGGTCACCTCACGACTGAGGAAAGAGGTTCGGGAACAGGGTGCTCAGCGCGAATACGGTCGAGGCCACGATGATCGCGACCACGATGCTCCAATTCACGATGTTCTGCCAGCGCGTATTGACGTGCTGCCCCATGAACCCGCGGTCGTTCAGCAGCAGGAGCAGGAAGACGAGGCTCACGGGCAGCAGGGTCACCGCGACCACCTGCACGTACATGGTGATCTCGACCAGCGGCGCGTGGGGGATCAGCACCACGGCGCCGCTGGTGAGCAGCATGCCGAGGTAGACGACGTAGAACCACGGCGCGTCGCGCACGCTGCGGTTGAGCGAGTGAGCCCAGCCCAGCACCTCGCCGAGCGCCCAGGACGAGGACAGCGAGATGCAGAGCGCGCCGAGGAAGCCCGCGTCGAACAGACCGATCCCGAACAGGGTGCGGGCGAGCCGTCCCTGTCCGTGCGGCAGCAGCGGCACCAGCGCGTCCGCGGTCTGGCGCGCGTCCTCGATCCGGATGCCGCGTGTGTGCAGCGCCGCGCCCGTCACGATCATGATGAACGCCCCGACCACGCAGGTGAGCAGGGCGCCCACCAGCGTGTCCCATTTCCCGAAGCCCACGTCGTGGATGTCGAGCCCCTTGTCCACGACCGAAGACTGCTGGAAGAAGAGCTGCCAGGGCGTGATCGTGGTCCCCACGTTGGCCAGGACCACGAACATCAGAGCCGGCGTGAATCCGCCCGGGAGGTCGGGGGGCCAGAAGCCGTCGAGGACCTTGTTCCAGCCGGGCGCGGTCGGCGTGTTCATCGCCCACAGGGCGGCCGGGATGTAGACCAGGTTGAAGACGCAGAAGAGCAGGGTCAGCTTCTCGAAGGTCCAGTAGCGGCCGCTCACCACGACCGCGAACAGGATTGCGGTGATCCCGATCCAGGTCAGCCAGGGCGGCACGCCGAAGATGCTCGCGGCGGCGGTCATCCCGATGTACTCGGTGACCAGCGTGAGCCAGTTCACGATCGCCAGGTCCACGATCGAGAACCAGCCCCAGAACGGGCCGAAGCCCTCGAAGACGGCCTCGGCGTGACCGCGCTTCGTCACCGCACCGAGCCGGACCGTCATCTCCTGGATGTAGTACGCGATCGGCACCAGCGGGATGAAGATCCAGAGCAGGCCGAAGCCGAACCGCGAGCCGCTGACCGCGTAGGTCGAGATCCCGCCGGCGTCGTTGTCCGCCACCATGGTGATGATCCCGGGCCCGAGCACGGCGGCGAAGATGGCCACCTGGCGCCGAAAACGCGAGATCCGGTGGATGCTCTTGCTGATCCAGTACACGAAGCACCTCGGGGGCGGTCCTGCGGACGCGCCGGGCCGCGAGCGTCCGGCGCGCAGTGACCGACGCCAATGTAGGATCTGTGCGCGCGGGCGGCAAGGCGAAAGCCCCGCGCAGCGGCATGGACGAGGGCTGCGCGCGGGGGAAACACCTTGACAGGCCGCGCGAGCGGCCGATACGGTGCGGGCTCCGGTATCATGGGGCCGTGACAGCGAAGGAACGAATCTCGATGCGACTCTCCGAGCTGCTGAACCCGCAGGCGATCTCGCTCCACCTCGCGGGGCGCACGAAGCGCGACGTGCTCGCCGAACTGGTGGCCCTGCTCGAGTCGAGCCACGGCTTCTCGAGCGGCGGCGAGATCCTCGACCGGGTGATGCGGCGCGAGGCGATGATGTCGACGGGCCTGTTCCCCGGCGCCGCGATCCCGCACGGCAAGGCCCGCTCGGTGGACCGCATGGCCGCGGCCTGCGGCGTCTCGCCCGAGGGCGTGGAGTTCGAGTCCGAGGACGGCAAGCCGACGCATCTGTTCGTCCTCCTCGTCTCGCCCGAGAACCTGACCACCCCGCACGTGCGCCTGCTCGCGAACATCTCGCGCCTGCTCAAGGAGGAGCCGGTGCGCCGGAACCTGCTCGAGGCGAAGAGCCCCGAGGAGTTCCTGACGGCCGTCGTGGACGGGGAGAAGACGACCATCCCTCAGTCTTGATCGTCCATGGTCCCGCCGCCGCGGACGCGCGACCTGCCTGCTTCAGGTGCCCGGCGCGACACGATCGCGCCGGCATCCGGCCGCCGCCGCGCGGGACGCGCGTAGAGCGGAGCGGGAGGAACGCATGCGGTTCCTCGATGCCTGGGCGGCTCTGCCCATGACCGAGTTCCTGCGCATGTCCGTGCCGGCGGCGCTGCTCGCGCTCGCGAGCCTCGTGCCGGGCCGGCCGGTCGCGGCGTTCACCGCGCTCGGCATCGCGCTCTCGCTCCCCTTCCTGCGTCCGATCGGGGTGCCCGCGCCGGCGATGGCGGGCTGGACGCTGTTGTGGCTGGTCGTGACCTGGGGCGTCTCGTTCGGGCCGCGCGAGGCGCCGCGCAAGCGGGCGCGCCTCGGCGGGCTCGAGTCGGGGACGATCGGCCTCCTCCTCGGCCTCGCCCTGCTCGCGCTCGCCGTGGCCGGCGTGGCGCGCCTCGATCTCGCGGCCGTGCCCACGCGCTGGACCTCGTACGGAGTCCTGCTCGCGGGTCTCGGCCTGCTTCATCTCATGCTGCGCCGCCACGTGGCGCGGGCCGCCGCGGCGTTCGCCGCGATGGGTCTCGGCCTGCAGGTGCTCACGGGTGTCCTGCGGCTCGGGCTCGCGTCCACCGAGCCGGCCGCGACCGGCCTGCCGCTGCTCGCCGCGGCGCTCGCGGTCGGCCTTGCGCTGCGCATCGCGTACGCGCGCGAGTCCGCGCTCGGATCGGGCTGGGTGAGCGACGCCCATGACCTGCACGACTGACCCATGATCGGAGCGGGCGTGCACGGGCCGGGGCCGCGGGTCACGGGCGGCGTGCTGTGCGCGGCTGGCTTCGCGCTCATCGTGGCGCCTGCGCCACTCGCGGCCGCGCTCGGGCTCGAGCTGCTCGCGCTCGCGTTCTGGTGGTGGGCGCGGGCCGCGCGCGAGGCCGCGGTGCAGGTGCCGCGCTGGAGCTGGCTCAGGCGCCCGGCCGCCGCGCTCTGGCTGGCGGCGGCGATCGCGGCCGCGCTCATGGGCGGCGGCTACGTGCGCCCCTCCGCGCTGGCCTTCTGGCGCACGGCGGAGGCCGCGGCGATCGTGTGGGCTGCGCTCGAGTTGCTCGCCGCGCTCCCGCTCGCGCGTCCGTTCTCCGATCTTCCCGGACCGCTCAGCGACCGCGGGTTCTGGCTGCCCGCTCTGCTGCCCTGCGCGGGATTCCTGATCCTGTGGCGGCAGGCATCCGGCTGGCTCGAGATCGATCGCGTGCGCGGGGTCGCGACGGCGCTGCTGCTGATCACCGCCGCGCTCGCGGCGCTCCGCGCCTTCGGCCGGCGCCACTGGACGGCCGGGCTGCGCTGGCTGGTGGTGTGGGACGGGGCGATGGCCGGCGCGCTGCTCGCGAGCCGCGCCCTGCCGCCCGCGGCGGTCGCGCTGCTCTGGATCGGCGCCGGTGGCACGCACACGTATCTGCTCGCGGCCGAGCTGGAGGGGGCGACGCCGCGCCGCGGCGCGACCATGGCCACGCTGTGGCGCGCGACGGCGTGGACCGCGAGCGCCGCGCTGACGTGGCCGCTCCTCGTGTCGGCGAGCGGCTTGCCGTTCGGGCGCGCGGCGATCGTGCTCGCGGTCGGCGGCCTCGCGGTGGCGCTCGCGTCGTGGGTGAACGTGGCCCGCATGGCCGAGGCGCCGGAGCGCCGGTCGCTCGCGCGGCCGGGCCCCGGCCTGACCCTGAGCCGGATCGCGCCCGCGCTGCTACTCTCGGGCGTGCCGGTCGCGATCGTGGGCGCGTGGTGGACGGGATTCGCGGCGCGCTGGGAGGTCATGCTCGGCGCGCTGGCGCCGGCGGCGATCGGCGGCGGCGCCGCCTTGCTCACCTTCCGCATGCGGGGCGCGGCGGAGGCCGCACCCGCCCCGGCGGGCGAGGAGCCCGGGTCCGGCGAGCGCGCGGGCCGCGTCGCGCGCCACGTCGCGCGCCTGCTGTTCCGCCTCGCCGTCGGATTCGAGCGCGCGCTGGTGCGCGCCGTCACCGCGCTGCTGCGCGCCATCACGACGCCCCTGCGCGACCTGCACACCGGGGACGCGCAGGAATACGTGCTCTTCCTCGTCGGCGTGGCGGTGCTCGCCGCGCTGCTGCCGCTGCTGCGATGAGCGCGCTCGGCGTCGTCGCCCATCCCGAGTTCCCCGTCGCGCTCGCGCTGGTCGCGGCGGCCCTGTTGCTCGTGCCCGACGCCCGGCGCCGGATCTGGCGCGT
>DATKKO010000115.1:0-12277 GCA_035542955.1 Terriglobales bacterium | reverse complement strand
ACGACGAGCCCGGGCGGCGCGACGAGCCGATCGACGGCATCCTCGGCTTCGGCCTGTTCGCCGATTGCCTGCTCACGCTCGACTACCCCGCGAATCGCGTGGTGATCGCCCGGGGAGAGCTGCCTGTCGCGGACGGAAGAGAGATCCTCGATTTCACGCAGGAGCATGGAATCCCGCAGGTGCGGCTCGAGGTGACCGGGATCGAAGTGGCGGCGGATGTGGATGCCGGCTCGATGGCGGGCTTCAGCCTGCCCGAGTCGCTGGCCTCGAAGCTGCCGCTCCGCGCCGCGCCGCGCGTCGTGGGCCGGGCCCGCACCGTGACCAACTCGTTCGAGATCAAGGCGGCCCAACTGAACGGCGAGGTCAGGCTGGGGGCGCACCGCTTCGCCGACCCCACGCTCGATTTCCAGCCGCTCTTCCCGGTCGCGAACATCGGCGCGCGGGTGCTGGGCGACTTCCGCGTCACCTTCGACCAGAAGCACCGGAGGATGCGGCTCGAGCGCACCGGGGTCACGGGCGAGAGCGGCCCGCGCTGATCGGCCGGGAGTCGTGCGGCGCGCCGCGGCGCGGTTAGAATCACGCCGTGGCCAAGAAGAGGCCGAGACCTGCCGCGGTGAAACAGGCGCCCGCCGCGCCGATCGCGGATGCCTGGTGGACGCGCGCGGCGTGGGCGCCGCTGGCGCTCGTGCTGCTCGCCGGGCTGTGGCGGCAGGGCGGCGCGCTGCGCCTGCCGTTCTTCGCCGACGACTACTTCTTCCTGGACAGCGTCCGGCACCGCTCGTTCCTCGCCGCGCTCGTGTCGCCCGACGCGCTCGGCAACTTCGTGCGCCCCGCGAGCCGCCAGCTCTACTGGTGGGCGATCTCGGTCACGGGCGCCTCGCCGCTGGTGGCGCACGCGATCAACCTCGCGCTCTTCCTCGCGATCCTCGCCCTGCTCTTCGCGGTGGTGCGGCGGCTCGCCTCGACACGCGCGGCCGCGATCGCTGCGGGGCTCCTCGCCGTGCACTACGCGATCGACATCCCGGTGCGCTGGGCCTCGGGCAGCCAAGACCTGCTCGCCGCGGCCGGAGGGCTCGCGGCGCTGTGGCTCTTCCTGCGCGGATGGCGCTTCGCCTCGGCCGGCGCGTTGCTCCTCGCCCTGCTCTCGAAGGAGACCGTCGTGCTCGCGCCCGCGGTCGCGGCGCTCGCCGCCCGCCGCGCGGGTGAGCCCTGGAGGCGCACGATCTCGCGCGCCTGGCCGCTCGCGGCGGCCGTGGCGATCTGGGCGGCGTTCTGGCGCGTGAGCATGCGCCCGAGCGCGGTCGGCCAGCTCAGCGCGGGCCCGCTCTCCGTGCTCGCGGCCCTCGCGCATCTCGGGCAGGTGCTCATCGGCGTCGAATGGCGCGCGGGCGAGAGCCTCGTGCCGCGGATCTCGATCGTCTTCCTCGCGCCCCTCGCGCTCGCCGCCTGTGCCGCGCTGATCGCGTTTCAGACGCCGCGTCGGCCGAAGCCGGTGGCCGATCACGCCAGCGCGAGCCGACACGCCCAGTCGTCGCCGGCGCCGGCGCCCGCGGTCATTCCATCACCGCGCGCCGTGCTCGCGGTCGGCATCGTCTGGATGATCGCGGGCGCGCTGCCGGTGACGGCGGTTGCCCCGATCTGGAGCAACTACTACTACCTGTTCGCGCTGTGCGGCGCGGGGCTGGTCGCGGGCGCGCTGCTCGCGCGCACGCGGGCGGCGATCGCGGTCGCCGTGCTCGTCGCGCTCGCGCTCGGCTCGGAGGTCGGCCGCAAGCTCGACGAGTTCGCCACCGCGCCCGGCGCCTGGACGATCGAGTCCCACCTCACCCGCTACTACATCGATCGCGGCATGGCCCACGCCGGCCGCTATCTCGCCTCGCTGCGGCGACAGCGGCCGGACCTGCCGCCGCGGAGCGTGATCTTCTTCGCCGAGATCCCGGCGCAGCTCGGCTGGCAGGCGGCCGACGGTCCGCTCGTGCGCTGGGCCTACCGCGACTCGAGCCTCCGTTCGTACTACCTCAGCGGGTTCACGTACGCGCGCGCGTCACGCCGGCCGCTGTTCGTATTCCAGGCCTCCGGCGACACGCTGCGGGACATCACATCGCACCCGCTGCTCATGATCGAGCTGGCCATGAACTTCCTCGCGGGCGAGCGCTACGACACCGCGCGTGACGCGCTGCGGCTGGCGCTGGACCGGAACGCTCACGACGAGATGGCCGCGTACTGCATGGGCTGGGTACAGTGGGCCACGGGCGACAGCACCGGGGCGATGCGCCGGCTCGAGTCGGTCGGCTGCGTCGCCGACACCGGTCCCAGCCCCGAGCTGCGGGACGCCGGACGGCGGCTCGCGGCCGGAGATTCCGCGGGCGCCGAGAAGATCCTGCAGCAGGCCGTGGCCACCCACGCGCTCGATCCGCGCGCGCACGTCGCGCTGTGCGAGCTCGAGGCCCTCAGGTACCACATGGGCGGGCCCTACGTGCTGATCGAGGCGTTCGCCGCGCACCTGCTCGCTCCCGGCGACGCGTTGAGCTGGAGGCGCTGGGGATTCGTCCAGGAGTACTGGGGCCGCGACCCCGAAGCGCTCCGCTCGCTCGAGCGCTACTTTGCCCTGGGCGGGGCGCGCGCTGCCGGCGATCGCGTGGCGCACGACCTCGCCGAGAGCATCCGTCGCGGGCTGCCCGGCGGCGACATCGCGCAGAGCTTCGTGCGCCGCTGGGGGCAGAGCGACGAAGCGCGGCGGCGGTGACCTGGAGCCGGAGTCGATCCAGCGACCTACAACCTCGAGCGTAGCCACCGAGGCTACAGCCCGAAGGGACGCACGCCGGCGCAGGCGCTGCGCGAGGCGCTTGGGATCGAGGAGCTGTCGCCGTTTGTGCCGGCCGAGGAGGACACTACGATGTCGGCAGCGTGAAGCTCAGCGGAGGCCCGGGTGTCGGGTGATCATCCCGCTTGAACAAGTGACCATGCAATACCAACCCCGCCAGAACCGTAGTGCTGACATCCCCATTCCAGTTTCCGTCGAGCCGTTGTGTCATGATGAGGTAGGTCAAGCCCCGCGCAAACTCAGCGGCCATCGAGTCCACTGGCGCCATCGCCAACAGGGCCAGTGAGGTCTCGTAGGGATTGCCAGCAGGTCCCGTCCCGAATCCACCATCCGACTTGCATTGAGCCTTCAGCCAAGTGACTGCGGTTTGCGTTGGCGTCGTCACATCGAAGCTGTCGCGCACCGCCACGAGTGCCAGCACGGCCTAGGCGGTGTAGACCACTCTGCTCGTGTCCCCAGCCGTGAAGGCCCAGCTGTGGTCGACGTTCTGATGGGAGATCAAGTAATTGACTCCCAATCTCAGTGCCGTGGTGTCTGTGGAGCCAGCCCTCTTCAATGCACGCACCGCCAACGCCGTCTCTAGAACGTCGCTCTGATAGAACCTCGAGTACCCCCATCCCCCATCTCCGTTCTGCCCGCCGGCCAATGCACTAGCGATCTCCATGACGTCCTGTCCAAAACCGGATGAGCCATTTGCTAGGATCCGCCGACCGATGTAGTCCGTGGAGGTGGGCAGCACCGAGTTGATCGCACGCAGCACTGCCACGACGCCCGTCGAATCCGCCCCGAGCGAGGCGAGGGTCACAACTGCCGTCGCAGCATCTCGATAAGGTGTTCCATCTCCGCCCCCCATAGCCCCGATGCATCCTGAGCGGCAGCAAGCCACGCGAGGTCACAGGCTGCGCTGGCCAACCTCGTCGGAGTCGCAGATAGGCCCACCGCCAGCCACAGCGCGTTGACAAAAGCTGTCACCGGCAGCCTCGTTCTCATCTCATCACCTCGCCGCCGATGCTCCACTGCAAATCAATATATCACGCCCCCCCGTGCGGCCGTTCACGGTTCGGGGGTCGGCGGCGGCGGATACCCGCCGCCAGCCAATCTGTATTTCAACCAGCTGCTTGCGTTCACGATAAGCAGGTGACGTTTCGCGTCGCGCTCGGGTCGTCCGATCTGGTACAGCCTTTCTGCATCCTCTCTTGTCCCGTGTTCATAGAGCACATGACAAATCGCATGCACCGTGTGCAGGTTCTTCGTGCGCTCCAGCACCCCCCAAAAGCTCGCCGTGGCCAGCCGCCGGTCCCACTCGCCCCACATCCCGCGAATCTGTGATGCGACCGCCGCATCATCCATACTGAGCCCCCGGTCCCACTCGCGGATCACGACCCGAACCGCCGCTGGGTCCTGCGTCTTATGCATCGCCCGCAGACACAGTTCCCATGCGGCACTGTGCGCGCCCTCCAGTTCACCGCCCACCTCAGCCCCCACCGAGTCGACGAGCCTCCCTCTTGCCCTGGCCGCCAGCTGAAGGCACGCGCGAACATCGCCCATCCCGTGGTCACCTCTCATACTCGCGACGTATTCCGCGTACGCCGCCGGCAGCACCCTCCCGAGGATCTCCTCCCGCCAATCAGCCCAGCCAGCTCGGGCCAATCCCACCATGACTACCACTGTCAATATGCCCACGCGTATCTGCATATTATACACTCCTATGGAACTGGCGGCACCGGGACGCGGCATCACGAGGCTCTCCTTTCAGGTCCAAGAACATAGCTGACCTGTCAGGCAGACTCGTGAACGTCATAACCCGATCCGAGGGCTACTCCCACCCCTCGGCGACCGCCCTCGCGTAAGCGGGCCAGTAGGGATCGGGCTCCGGCTCGGTGATCACCCTGGTCGCCCCGTCCTCGAGCGCGAGCCGCAGCGCCCCGTGGCCCGGCACGACCTCGCCCACCTCGGCCGCGACGAT
The DNA here is from genome assembly GCA_035542955.1 of Terriglobales bacterium. Taxonomy (GTDB): domain Bacteria; phylum Eisenbacteria; class RBG-16-71-46; order RBG-16-71-46; family RBG-16-71-46; genus JANXPZ01. Next base: position 7,487 of record DATKKO010000115.1, on the reverse strand, counting down.
GCCCGCGTCCGCGAGCGCGTCCAGCACCGCGCCCACGTGCCGCGGCCCCGCGGTCGCGATCAAGGTGCCCTCGGAGAGCGTCCACCCCGGATCGCTGCCCAGCTCGGCGCAGGCGGCGCGCGCCTCCTCCGAGAGCGGGATGCGCGCGCGTGCGATCTCGAGGTCGTGCCCGCAGGCGCGGGCCAGCTCGAGCAGTCCGCCGAGCACGCCGCCCTCCGTGGCGTCGTGCATCGAGGTGACGCCGCGCTCGCGCACGCCCACGCGCACGCAGGCGCGGCAGTCCGCGACCACGCTCACCTGGCCGAGGAGCGCCCGCGCGCGCTCGAGCCCCGAGGCGCCGATGCGCGCGCCGAGGCGCTTCGGGAAGAGCCACGCCGCGACCGCCGTGGCTTCGATCGCGCAGCCCTTGGTCACGATCACGCGATCGCCCGGCGTCGCCATCGCGGGCGTGAGATAGCCCGTCTCCTCGCCCACGCCCATCAGCGTGCCCGCGCCGATGATCGAGTAGTCGCAGCCGGGGTAGCGCCCGGTGTGCCCCGTCACGACCGCGGCGCCGAGCTTCGACCACTCGTCGCTCATCGCGCGCCAATAGACATCGAGGTCCACATCGCTCATCTGGGGCGGCAGGTTGAAGGTGATCGAGGCCCAGGCGGGCGCGATCGCCGTGGTCCAGAGATCGGAGGCGATCAGGTGGCACGAGAGCCGCGCCGACGCTTCGAGGCCGAGCGCGGGCACCACCGAGAGCGGATCGGTCGTGGCGGCCATCACGCGCCCGCCGCCGAGGCGGATGATCGCGGAGTCCTGCCCCGCGCGCGGACCGACGACGACCTCGGCCCGGTCCGCGCCGAGACGCGGCGCGATCACCTGCTCGAACTGGTCCGGCGAGATCTTGCCAAGAGGAGTCATGGTTCGAGCCTCGGGCGTGAGGACAACCTGTTCGTGAACGCGCGCGCTCTCATTCCGGACTCTCCAGTGTCGCGAGCTCGATCACCGGCTCGTGCGCGGCCGCGCCCTCGGCGAGGAGACGCGCCACCGCGCGGCCCAGCGCCACGGCCTCGCTGCCCGGGTCGCTCATCCGCGGCGAGCGCAGGGCGTAGAACTCGAGCCCCGGCCGCCGAGACTCACGCAACAACCCGATCAGACCCTCGAGGAACGTGCGGCTCACCGACCACGCGTCGGGCGGCGCGTTCGCGGGCCCCGGCCCCGGCGTCACCGCGACCGCGCGCTTCACCGGCGCCGTGCCGTTCAGGTGCCGGAGCATGCCGAGGAGGAAGCGCGCCGGCGCCGAGACGTTGTCCTCCAGCGTCTGCTGCACCGCCTGCGCGTCGAGATCGGCGAGCGCGCCTCCGGGCGCCGAGCCGATCACCGAGACGAGGTGGTCGATGCCCCCGAACTCGCGGCGGGCGACGCTCGCGATGCGGGCCGGCGTGGCCGGATCGTCGAAGACCCCGGTCGCGGTGCGCAGCCGCGGCACGGTCTCGGCGCTCGCTTCGAGATAGAAGCGCTCGGCGTCCTCCTCGCTGCGCACGGGCACGATGACGCGGGCGCCCGCGGCGAGCAGCGCGCGCACCACGGCGCGGCCGACGAGCCCCGTGCCGCCGCCCACCACGATCACGCGATCCGCGAGTCCCCGGATCATGCTCCTCCTCGAGCCCGGCTAGCCCGGGTACTTCCCCGTGATGTAGTCCGTCAGGTACCGGATCTCCACGTGCCGCTCGTCGGAGACGTGCTTCACCAGGTCGCCGATCGAGACCATCCCCGCGAGCCGGGCGCCCTCGATCACCGGCAGGTGGCGGATGCGCTCCTGGGTCATCATCACCATGCAATCCTCGATCGAGCGGTTCGGATCGGCGCAGATCAGACGATCGGTCATGACCTCGCGGACGCGCGTCGTCCGCGGATCGCGCTGACGCAGCGCAACGCGGCGGAGGAAGTCGCGCTCGGTGAAGATGCCGACCGTCGCGCCCTCGTCCGTCACCACGAGCGCGCCGACGTTCTTCTCGACCAGCCTCTCGACCGCGGCGAACACAGTCGCCTCTTGGTCGATGGTGTGCACGTCACGGCCCTTGTACGCGAGGATCTCCGCGACTCGACTCATGGCCGCCTCCCGGCGATTCGTTGTCCAGGCACGGCGCCCCGCGGCGCCGTGCGGCCGGCTCCTTCCGCGCGCGGCCCTCCGGCGCCGCATTGTCGCACAGCGGCCGGAGCGCGGAAACGCGGCCTCGCCCGGCGGCCTCGCGCCGCGAAACGAGAGACCCTAACTCGCGCGGCATCTGCGTCGCGGCTTCGGATCGAACCCCACCCAGCGAATGCCCTCGACGCCCGCGAAGCGGCGCGCCATCACCTCGAGCGCCTCGATACTCGAGTCCACGAGCAGGAAGCGGCGGCCCAGCTCGAGCGCGGCCACGCCGGTCGTGCCGCTGCCGGCGAAGAAGTCGAGCACCAGCGCGCCCGGGCGCGACGAGGCGGCGACGATCCGGCGCAGGATCCCGAGCGGCTTCTGCGTCGGATAGCCGGTCTTCTCCGCGCCGCTCGTGGGCACGATCGTGTGCCACCAGGTGTCGGTGGGCAGCTTGCCGCGCGCGGCCTTCTCGGGGCCGACGAGGCCGGGCGCCATGTAGGGAACGCGGTCGATCGCCTCCGTGTCGAACACGTAGCACGCCGGGTTCTTCACGTAGAGCAGGATGTTGTCGTGCTTGGCGGGCCAGCGCCGCCGCGGGCGGCCGCCGTAGTCGTAGGCCCAGATGATCTCGTTCAGGAAGCTCGCGCGCCCGAAGATCCGGTCGAGGAGCACCTTGCAGTAGTGGACCTCGCGGTAGTCCACGTGCAGGTAGAGCGAGCCGTCCGCGGCGAGCACGCGATGCGCCTCGACGAGCCGGGGCTCGAGGAACGCGAGGTAGTCGTCGAACGCGTCCGCGAAGCGCCGCGTGCCGAGGACCACGCTCTCGTAGCGGCGGCCCCGGAAGCCGGTGCGGTCGCCTTGCGCCGAGCGCACCGTCCGGAGGCTGACGCGGCGCCGGGCCTTGCCGGTGTTGAAGGGCGGATCGATGTAGACGAGGTCCGCCGATCCCGCGGGAAGCCGGGGCAGGACTTCGAGGTTGTCGGCGAGATGGATGGTGCCGACCACGTCGCGCGTCACGTCTCGCGCCTCCCGATCTATCTCGGAACGAGCCTCCAGCCCACGAGCAGCGTCACGAGGGCGACGAGGAGCGCCGCGATCGCGAAGGCCCGGACCCCCACGTTCCAGAGACGCGTGACGTGCGCCACCCGCGCGGCGCTCGCGTGCGCCAGCCCCGCGGCCAGCTCGGTCGGCGCGACGTCCTCGTCCGGCGCGGTCACCACGTGCCGGTAGCGGTCGAGGATCTCCGCGTGGCTCGGCAGCGGCCCCACGACCAGCGCGACCACGTCGGGGCGCACGTGCGCGAACTCGCGGAAGGCGTGGCCCAGCGTGGCGGCCCGGCCGGGATCGTCGGGCTCGAGGACCACCGCCGACCAGCAGTCGGCGAGACCGGCCGAGATCGCGCCGAAGGCGTCCGAGGCCCGCTCGGGCTCGCATGCGAGCGGGATCCGCTTCGGGCCGAACCCCTGGTCGGAGAGGATGCGGAACACGCCGTCGGCGCGCCGCTCCTCGCGCGGATCGTAGAGGAAGCCGAGGGGAGGCAGCTCGCGCACGGCACCCGCGGGGCGCCATCCGGACGGCCCGGGGAACTTCTTGAGCAGCAGCTCCAACAGGGAGAACAGGCTGCGGGGGACGCGGCCGCGTTCACTCATGACTAGGCTCCGTCTGAAAATCCCGCGTGACCGCGTGGGCGGCGCCGGGGCTCCGCGGCCTACCAGTTCGCCTTCGCCGGTTTGGGCCGCGCATCGTACTTCTCGAACAGGCGCGTCTGCCGCGACTCCATCGGCAGCGGCGCGCCGTTGATCCAGACCTGCTCGACGTGCGTGGACTCCTCGAGCAGATCGCCGTCCGCGACCACGAGGTCCGCGTACTTCCCGCTCTCGATCGAGCCCACGTACTTGTCGGCCCCGAAGATCTCGGCCGGCGTGAGCGTGATGCTGCGCAGCGCGTCCTCCTTCGAGAGTCCGAACGCGACCGCCATCGCCGCATGATACGGGAGATTGCGCGCGTTGGGCGCGGAGAACGGCGAGCCGCCGTCCGAGATGCAGAACGTCACGCCGGCCGCGGCGAGCCGCGCCGGCAGCGTGAACGCCTCGTCGTACGGCTCCCAGCCCCGGCGGGGCAGCGCGAGCACCGGGCCGACGATCACCGGGATGCCGCGCGCCTTCAGCTCCGGCGCCACCCGCCACGCGTCGTAGCCGCCGACGAGCACCGCGCGCGCGAGCTTCTGCTCGTCGACGAAGCGGAGCACGCCCTGGATCTGCTCGAGCGTGGTGGCGTGGAAGAACACGGGGATCTCGCCGCGCAGCGCCGCGTGCATCGCCTCCCACTTCACGTCCCGGTCGTGGCGCGGGATCCCGCTCGCGCCCTCGGCCTCCCGCGCCCGCCCGTAGGCCCGCGCGTCCTCGAACGCCCGGCGGATCGCCGCGATCGCCTGCTCGCGCGCCTTCTTCTGCTCCTCGTCGGGCCGCGGGGGGGCGCCGTACCGCATTGGCCGCGCGCCCGGCCACTGCACGTGGAGCCCGACCGGCGCCTTCATCGTCATGTCCGCGTACGTCCAGCCGGTGAGATGGATGAGCGCCGAGGTGCCGCTGATCGAGCCGCCGCGCGGCACGACCAGCGCCGTGGTCACGCCGTTCATGCGCGTGACCGGCAGCAGCTCGCTCTCGGGATTGATCGCGACCTCGGCCCGGATGTTCGGATTGAGCGCGCCGGTCTCCTGGTAGTCGTTGCTCCCGGGCACACTCACGATCTCGGTGAGCCCGAGCACCGTGTTGGCCGACACGAGCCCGGGGTAGATGTGCTTGCCCGTGCAGTCCACGATCTTCGCGCCCTCGGGCGCGTGCACGTCGTCGCCCACGTCGCCGAACCGGTCGCCCTCGATCACCACGATGCAGTCGCCGCACGGGGCCCCGCCGGTCCCCGTATGAACGGTGGCGCCGGTCAGCACGATCGCCGCGCCGCGCGCGATGGCGGGCAGCGCGAGCAGCAGGGCCAGCGCCGCGGCGGCGACGAGCACGGTGCGGAGGTTCGCGCGCTTCACGGCTGCGCCTCCTCTCCGCGCTCGGCGTCGGCATCGGCGCCGAGGATCGCGCTCTCGAGATAGCGCGGCGGCTCCGGCCGCGCTCCGGGCGGTCCCTCCTTCTTCGCGGCCTTCGCCTTCGCGATCAGCGCGTCGCGCTCGCGCGCGAGAGCGGGGCGTGCGGCGAGGTCGGCGGCGCGATCGAAGTACTTGCGCCCGTCGACCCACGTCTGCTCGCACACCGAGTAGGCGGAGAGCGGGCTGCCGCTCCAGATGGCGAAGTCCGCGTCCTTCCCGGGCTCGAGCGAGCCCATGCGCTTCTCGAGCCCGAGCACCTTCGCCGCGTTCCAGGTCACGAGCTTCAGCGCCTCGGCCGGCGCCATGCCGCCGTACTTCACCGCCTTCGCCGCCTCGGTGTTCAGGTGGCGGGCCAGCTCGTCGCTGTCCGAGCCGTAGGTCACGGTGACGCCGCGCTTCGTCATGATCGCGCCGTTCCAGGGGATCGCGTCGATCACCTCCATCTTGTACGCCCACCAGTCGCTGAAGGTGTTCGCCGCGGCGCCGTGCGCCGCCATCTCGTCGGCGATCTTGTAGCCCTCGAGCGTGTGCTCGAAGGAGCCGATGCGGATGCCGTAGTCGGAGGCGACCCGCATGAGCGCGAGCATCTCGTCCTGGCGGTACGCGTGCGGGTGCATGAGGCGGCGCCCGTCGAGCACCTCGACCAGCGCGTCGAGCTGCAGGTCGCGCCGCGGCGGCAGGCCGCGATGCCCGGCGCGCCATTCGGCCCAGGCCTCGCGATAATCGCGCGCGCGGGTGAGCGCGTCGCGCACGGTCTGCTCGACGCCGCTGCGCGTCTGCGGATAGCGCGCCGGACCGTAGGGACCCGACGGCTCGTTCGAGGCCTTGGGGTTCTCGCCGAGCGCGAGCTTGATCGTCATCACCTCGGGCAGGATCAGCCGGTCGGGCGGAGCGCCCCAGCGGTTCTTGATCACCGCGTTCTGGCCGCCGACCGCGTTGCACGAGCCGTGCAGCAGGTGCATGGCGGTCACGCCGCCCGCGAGCTGGCGGTAGATGTTCACGCTCTCGGAGTTCACCACGTCCTGGATGCGCACCTCGGCGGTGACGCTGTTCGTGCACTCGTTCACCTCGCCGAGGATCGCCGAGTGGCTGTGCTCGTCGATGATGCCGGGGGCGACGCACGTGCCCGTGCCGTCCACGACCACCGCGCCCGCGGGGGCGGCGAGCCCCTTGCCGACCGCGGCGATCTTCCCCGCCCGCACGAGCAGGTCGGCGCCCTCGAGGATCCCCCGCGGACCTTCGGTCCAGATCGTGGCGTTCCGCACCAGCACCGCCGCGGGCTGAGGCGGCTCGGGGCAGCGCCAGGCCTCGCTGTTGCCCATGACCATGGGCGTGGGCACGGGCTCGTCGGGCGCGGCGGGCTTCGGCGTCTGCTTCTCGACGCGGCGGCCGGTGACGTGATGCTGGCCCACGCCGGGCACGACGAGCGATCCCTGCAGCGCGTCGTTCGCGAACGCGAGGTCCAGCTCTTCGAGCGGACCTGCGGCTTGTTGCGCGGTGAAGCGCAGGCGCTGCTCGTCCAACCGCACGTCGCGGGCGCGGACCGTGTCGGCGCCGACCACGACGCGCACGCTGGTGTCCTTCTCGACGCTCACGATCAGCGTGCCGTGGCCGCGTTCGAAGTCGAACGTCCACTCGCCCTTCGGCGTGGTCTCGTCCTTCGCCACTTCGTAGCGGTTGCCGTCCACCCACACCTCGCGCACCGCGCCGCGCTCCGAGAACAGGTCGCCGCGGGTCAGCGTGAGGTCGGCGACCTTGCCCGGCGCGATCGTGCCGAGCCGCGCGTCGAGGCCGAGCAGCCGCGCGGGCACGGTGGTGACGGCGGCCAGCGCGTCGTCGCCGGCGAGGCCGCGCGCGATCGCCTTCGCCACCTTCGCGCGGAACGTCTTCGGATCCTTGAGGCCGTTCGCGGTGAGCGCGAAGGTGACGCCGGCGCGCCGCAGCGCCGCGGGATTGCCGGGGGCCTGGTCCCAGGCGCGCAGCTCCTCGGTCGTGACCTCGAGCGCGGCCGCCCCGTCCGAGACGTCGGGCGCGTCGGGGAAGCTCACCGGCACGACGAGCGGAACTCCGGCGGCCGCGATCTCCTTCGCCCGCTTGTACTCGTCGCCCGCGCCCACGATGCGCGCGGTGATGCCCGCCTCCTTCGCCACCGCCGCCGCCCGCAGCACCTCGAGCATCTCGTCCGCGACGAAGAGCGCGGGCTGGCGGTTCGCAACGAGCGGCGCGAGCGCCGCCCACGAGACGGTCTCGGGCGGGCGCTCGCGCCCC
>DATKKO010000114.1:0-5964 GCA_035542955.1 Terriglobales bacterium | reverse complement strand
CTCCGGCGCGGGCCTCGGCTCGGCCCGCGCGGAACGGTTCGACCTACTTCGTCGTGTCCGGCGGCGCCTTCTTCCCACCGAACAGGCTGCGGAACAGATCCTGGCCCTGCTTCTTCAGCTCCTTCCCCAGCGCCTTCGTGTCGACGGGGCGCGCGCCTCCCGTGCTGTCCTTCGGCGCCGGGGCGGCCGTCTGCAGCAGCTCCTGCGTGAGCCGGGCGCGCTGCTGCTGGATGAGGCTCGACCCGCGCCCCGCCAGGCGCTCCCGCATCGCCTGCTGGTTCAGCGTCACCCGCGGGGCCCGGCCGTTCCCGGTGACCCGCAGATCGACGAGCAGGTCGCCCTGGGCGTCGCTCAGCAGGCCCGAGGCCAGCGACTGCGCCAACCCCGAGCGGCCGACGATCTCGGCCGGCAACGTCGCGCTCACCGCGTAATCGAGCGAGCCGTCGAATCCCGTGGCGCCGGAGGCCAGCCAGGCGCCCGAGCCGACGCGGAAGCGCAGCGAATCGGTGACCACGCGTCCGCGCTCCACGCGGAACGGCAGCCGCAGCTCGCGGAAGCGCACCTCCCGCAGGCTCGGCGTGCGCGTGGCCGCGGCGATGGCCTCCATCACCGGCCCGCCGAGACGGCCGTCGGCCAGCAGCGCGAGACCCATCGCGGTGAGCGAGGTCCGCAGCTGCGCCGGCTTCACCCCGTCGCCGGAGAGATCGAAGTTCGTGCTCGCCTCCCCGTTCACGAGACCGTGCGCGGCCGTGCTCCAAGCGCTGAGGAACGGATCCACCCCGATGCTGTCCGCATGGCCCTTCACGCTGAAGCTGGGGTTCGCGGGATCCTCGAAGCCGAAGCGCGCGCTGCCGGTCGCCGTGCCCCCGTAGGCACGGAGGGCGAACGAGGGCACGGAGACCACGGCGGGCTCGAAGGCGACGTTCGCCACCACGTCCTGCAGTTCGAGCTTCTGGTTGCGGAAGCGGGCGATCTCCACCTTGCCGCCGCCCCGCGCGTTGACGGCCATGGGGCCGCCGGGACCGGGCGGCAGCAGCTCCGCCACGTCGAGATAGGGCGAGCGCAGCGTGAAGGTGAGGCCGGCCGGCTCCACCTTGCCCGGCTTCGCGAACAGGGCGAGAGGCCGCGTCAGCGCCGCGTCGAGGTCGAAGGAGGACTGGCCGGCGCGCGCGGTGAAGCCGCGCAGCGCGGCGTGATCGGGCGAGAGCTGCACGTTCGCCGAGATGGCCTCCACCTTCCGCGGCAGCGCGCGCGTCTCGAGGCTCGCGTCGGAGATCGCGACCCGGCCGTCGAGCGCCAGGCTGCCGGGATCCTTCGCCCGCCCGGCGCCGCGAACGTCGAGCAGCGCGCGCCCCGCGATCTTCGTGTCGGGCGGCGCGAGCAGCTGCGACAGCGCGGCGAGATCGAGCGTGCCCTGCAGGGCGAAGCGCACCTGCGGATCCGCGAACCGGCTCGCGGCGAGCTGCGCCCGCAGCGGCTGGCCGGCCACGCTCGCGCGCAGATCCCCGATCTCGACCTGGTCGGGCGCGAAGCGGGCGTGGAACGAGAGCCCCTCGACGCCGGCGGGCGCGCCCGGGTAGCGGAACGAGCCGTCCGCCACCTCGAGCGTGCCCGTGATCGCGGGCAGGCTCGGCGGCGTCGCGCGCCCGGCGAGCCGCAGATCGAAGCTCAGGCGCCCGCCGCCGCGGATCCCGCGCAGGGCGCGGGCATCGGCCAGCGACGCGTACGCGAGCAGGTCGCCCAGATCGACGTTCCCGCCCTGCGCGCGCAGATCGAGCGCGGGCCGCGGCCCGAGATCGGCGATCGTGCCCGACAGCGCGAGGCGCGCGCGGCCGAGCTCGAGGGCGAGGCGGTCGAGCGCGAGCGTCTGGCGGGCCGCGTCGAAGCGCCCGTCGTGCTCAAGGCCGACGGTGAGCGCGGCGAGCGACTGGTTCAGCTCCGAGGGTCCGCGCGCGGTGAGCGGCCCAAAGGCGATCCGCGAGAATCGCGTGCGCCCCTTCGTCGCGAACACGGTGCCGCCCTCGGCCGAGAGCGAGAGCCGCGTGTCGAGCCCGAAGAACACGCGCCGCTGTGCGCGCGCGACGTCGACCAGCGCCTCGCCGCCCCGGATCTCGAACGAGCGGACCGCCAGGTTCATCGGCGCGGCCGGGCCCCGCGTCGGCGCCGCGGGCGCGGGAACGAACAGGCTGTCGAGGCTGGTGGTGCCGTCGGCACGGAGCACGACGTGCAGCATCGGGCGCTCGAGCACGAGACGGCGGACCACGACGCGGCGCGAGAGCAGCGGCAGCAGGTCGAGATCGAAGTCGAGTCCGCCGATCCTCGCCGCGGCGCCGCGTCCGAAGCCGCCGGGCTCGGCGATCGCGAACCCCTTCGCCCGCAGGCGCACCGGAGGCCAGAGGCTCAGCGAGACGTCGTCGAGCCGGGCCTCGCGCCGCAGCGAGCGGGCGAGCTGCCCGCGCACCAGCGTCAGCACGCGGTCGTGCGGCAGCAGGACGACCACCGTGACCCAGAGAACAGCGACCACAAGCACGGCGACGGCGACGATCGCGCCGAGGACGCGCAGCACTGCGGAGGAACGACTGCTCATGGCTTCGAGCCTCACTCGAGGCGTCGGCGGGAGTCGGCGGACCCGAACTCGTGGCGCAGACGGTCGCGGGCATCATACAATGAGCGTTCCTTTCGGGCAGCCCCGTCACCCGGCCGCCCGGCCGAACCGCACCCTCGGGAGGACGAAGTCATGAAGCCGTCCGCTCTCGCGCGCCTGCGCGAACGGCGCCTGATCGCCGTGATCCGCGCCGCGGATCCCGCAGCGGCCCTGGGCGCCGCCCGGGCCGTCGCGGCCGGCGGGATCGAGCTGATCGAGGTCACGTTCACCGTGCCCGACGCGCCCGGGGTGATGGCGGCGCTGCGGGACCAGCCGGGCGTCCTCGTCGGCGCCGGCACCGTGCTCGACGCGGACCAGGCCCGCGCGGCGCTCGAGGCGGGCGCGCGCTTCCTCATCGCGCCCAATCTCTCGCGCGAGGTGGCCGCCGCCGCGCTCGCCGCCGGGGCGATGTTCTGCCCCGGCGCCTACACCACGTCCGAGATCCTCGCGGCGCGCGGGGCGGGCGCCCACGTGGTCAAGGTGTACCCGGTCGGCGTCGCGGGCGGACCCGCGTACATCCGCGTGATCCGGGATCCGCTGCCGGACATCCCCCTGCTCGCGGCCGGCGGCACGAACCTCGAGAACGTGACGGCCTTCCTCGAGGCCGGCTGCGTGGGCGTGGGCCTCGGCGCCTCGCTCGCCGACCCGGCGCTCGCCGCGGCCGGGCGCTTCGACGAGATCACGCGGCGCGCCCGCGCCTTCGTCGATCGCGTGGCGGTCGGCGTGGAGCGCTAGGGTCCGTGCGGAGACCTCCCGAGAGCCGCGCCGCGACCGGCGCGTGGCGCCTGCTCGTCCTCGTCCTCGCGCTGCTCGCGTGCACCGGCGCGCCGCGACCATCGCGGGCCTCGACCGAGGAGTTCTCGACCTTCGACGTCGAGCGGGTCGAGGACGACGACGAGTTCCTCATCGACGACGTGCTCGCCCGGCCGCCCGAGGAGTGGCGCGCCGAATGGGAGCGCTCGCCGCAGGGCTTCCGCACGAGCGAGGGCTGCGTCTCGTCGGGCCAGTGGGCGATGCGCAACCAGCTCGGCGTGCGGACGCCGCTCGGCAAGCGCGCGCGCTTCGGGCTCGATCTCGACCAGAACGATCAGCTCCTCTTCGCCTACGAGAACCTCGACCTGTGGTTCCTCTTCCCCCAGCCGGCAGGCACGCTCGGGTTCATGTTCCGGCCCTACTTCGACAAGTCGCGCCAGGATTTCGCGATCTCCTGGGAGGCCGGCTCCGATACCGCGGCCGGCCAGCTCCGCCTCACCTACGGCCTCGAGGACCTGTTCAACAACCTCTGGGTGTGGCGGCAGACGCGCGTGGGCGAGACCGGCGAGCCGTACGACCGCCATCCGTGGGAGCCCGCGCTGCGGGCGGCCCTGCGTCGCGAGCGCTGGCGCTTCGCCGCCGATGGGAAGTGGCTCACGCCCTCCCGGCGGCGCGTGTCGGGCGCGGCCGGCGGTCCGCTCGAGCGCGCGCAGACGCTGTGGGGCGCGTGGGGCGCGGGATCGCTGGAGGCGCGGGCGTTGGGCGTCACCTGGGGCGCGCGCCTCGAGGACCGTCAGGCGCGCAGCACGGACGAACCGCTGAGCGGCGCGGACGGCGACGCCCGCAAGACGCGACGCCTGTGGCAGGGAGAGGTCTCCGGACGCGGTGCGCTCCGCGAGGGCGTCACGCTCGAGGGGCACTGGATCTACGCCGACCGCATGCAGAGCTACCGGCCCCCGCTCGCGGACGCGCGCTTCCACGCGATCGATCGCGTGCTGCAACTCGAGGCCCACTGGGCCTGGCGGCCCGGCTTCATCTTGCGGCTCGGCGGGATCGCCGACCGCGTGGGCGTCGCGCGCACCGCGCCCACCGGGATCCTGGGACAGGGCACGCGCTGGGAGAGGCGCGCGTACGTGGGCGTGATCGGCCACACCGGACGAGTCTGGTGGGCGGGTGTCGAAGGGATCGAGCTGGACCAGGAGCCCTACGATGTGTGGCACCACCACGACAAAGGCTTCCTGATGATGCAGACGAGCTTCTGAGCGGACTGAGGCGGCCGCGGGCGGTCCGCCGATCCGGAGCGGATCTCCGCCGCGGACGATCTCCCGCGCGATCCCGGCGGCCGTCCCTTGCCAGCTTCCAGCGGGGCCGCTATCGTTCAAGAATTGACAATGCCCGGTCGCGGAGCCACCGCACTTCCGGGCCGCCACCAGGTTGAAGGAGCATTCGATGCGCACGCGTCACTGGCCCGTCCTGATGGTCGTCGCCGTCCTCGCGGCGGGGACGGCCTCGGCCGACCCGGTCGGGCGATACCCGTACCTGAGCCCGATGCTGGGATTCACCACGTTCCAGGGCGACTTCAAATGGCCGGCGACCCAACCGCTCTCGGACAACACGTATCTCGGCGGACGGTTCGGCTATCAGGTCGGCCCCCTCTGGGCCTTCGAGCTCGCGGCTGGCTCGACGCCGACGTCGGATCTCGGCAACAGCGTGAACGCGGCGTTTTCTCATCTCTCGGCCAACCTCGTCATGACGCCGTGGACATCGACGATGGGCGGTCCCTATCTGTTCGCGGGACTGGGCGGGGGGCGTCTCAGCTCGTCGGAAACCACGCTCGGCTCGTCGGCGAAGACGCACCTGAACCAGGGGCTCCTCGAGGGCGGCGCCGGTCTGCGCGTGTGGCTCACGGACAATCTCGGCGTGCGCGTGGAGGCCCGCGCGATCCACTGGCTGCCCAAGGACTCGAAGGGCGTCTCCGCGGTCAACTACATAAGCCTGAGCGGCGGCCTCACGCTGGCGATCGGAGCGAGGGCGCGCGACACGGATGGTGACGGCGTTCCGGACAGCCGTGACAAGTGTCCGAACACGCCGGCAGGCGCGAAGGTCGACAAGAACGGCTGCCCGATCGACTCGGACGGCGATGGCGTGTTTGACGGCCTCGATCTGTGCGCGAACACGCCGAAGGGCTGCACGGTCGACGCGAAGGGCTGCCCGATCGATACGGACGGCGACGGCGTGTGCGACGGCGTCGACACGTGTCCCGACACGCCGAAGGGCTGCACGGTGGACGCCAAGGGCTGTCCGAGCGACGCGGACGGCGACGGCGTGTGCGACGGCGTGGACACGTGCCCGGACACGCCGAAGGGCTGCACGGTGGATGCGCGCGGCTGCCCGATCGACTCGGACGGCGACGGCGTGTGCGACGCGCTCGACAAGTGCCCGGACACGCCGAAGGGGTTGAAGGTCGACGCCAACGGCTGCCCGATCGAGGTGCAGGAGCGCGAGACGGAGCTGATGGACACCGGCAGGATCCGCCTCCAGAACATCGAGTTCGAGACCGGCAAGGC
>DATKKO010000113.1:0-3523 GCA_035542955.1 Terriglobales bacterium | reverse complement strand
GCGAAGGGCACGGTCTTGCCGACGATCAGCTCGCTCGAGGTGAGGGGGCTCACCATGAGCTGCTCGAGCGTGCCCAGCTCGCGCTCACGCACCACGGCGAGCGACGTCAGCAGGAGGCTCAGGATCAGCAGCAGCAGCCCCATCACCGCCGGCACGTTGTAGTCGCGGCTCTTCAGGCTCGGGTTGAACCAGGCGCGGACGCGCAGGTCGACCGGCGGGGCGGCGGCGAGCACGCTGCCCTTCAGGCCCCAGCTCATGACGATCCGCTCGGCGTAGGCGCTGCCCACGGTCGCCGTGTTCGAGTTCGTGCCGTCGAACACGATCTGCACCGCGGCCGACGAACGCGCGACGTCGCGCGCGAAGCCCCGCGGGATGTCGATGCCCGCCATGGCGCGGCCGTGGTCCAGCGCGTCGACGAGATCGCGCGGCCGGTCCGAGCCGCCGACCACCCGGAAGTAGCCCGAGGCGGTCAGCGTCTGCACCAGATCGCGCGACGCCTGGGTGCGGTCCTGGTCCACCACGAAGGTGGCGATGCGGTGCACGTCGGTCGTCACCACGTAGCCGAAGACCAGGAGCTGGAGCACGGGCGCGAGGAGCACGAGGCGCGCGAGGCGCGGATCGCGGAAGACCTGGATCAGCTCCTTGTGCACGAACTCGTGCAGGCGGTCGAAGCGCTCGGGCAGCCTCATCCCAGCACCTTGCGGAAGTTCCGCACCGCGAACGCCAGGCCGGCCAGCGCGTAGAGCACCATGAGCAGGCCCTGGCTCCACAGCACGACCGGCCCCACGCCCTTGAGGAAGATGCCCCGCGTGACGACGAGGAAGTAGCGGGCGGGGACGAGGTAGGTGATGAGCCGGAGCGCGAACGGCAGGGTGTCGATCGGGAACATGAAGCCCGAGAGCAGGAACCCGGGCAGGAACGTGGCGATCATGCCGATCTGGGTGGCGAGGAGCTGGTTGCGCGCGAGCGCCGAGATGACGAGCCCGAGGCCGAGCGTGCCGACCAGGAACGCGAACGAGGCCGCCATCAGGAACAGCACGTCGCCGCGGAAGGGCACGCGGAACACGATCACCCCGAGCAGCGAGCACGCCGCGACGTCGACGAGGCCGATGCCGAGATAGGGGAGCAGCTTGCCCAGCACCACCTCGAGCCGCGTCACCGGCGTGGAGGCGAGCTGCTCCATGGTGCCGCGCTCCCACTCGCGCGCGATCGTGAGCGAGGTGAGCAGGCCGGCGATGATCATCATGATCACGGCCACCAGGCCGGGCACGATCATGTTCCGGCTCGCCAGCTCCTCGTTGTACCAGATGCGCGTCTCCGGGGTGACCGGCAGCCGCACGCGCCGCGTCGCGAACAGGGCCTGCGCCGAGAACTGCTGCACGATCGCCTGCGCGAAGCCGATCGTGATGGTCGCGGTGTTGGCGTCGCTCCCGTCGACGATGGCCTGCACCGGGGCGACGCGGCCGCCGCCGAGGTCGGCGTCGAAGCGCGGCGGGATCACGAGCGCGAGCCGCGCCCGCCCGCGGTCGAGCACGGGCCCGATCTCGGCGCTGCGCGCGAGGTCGCCGACGATGGTGAAGCGCCCCGAGGCGCGGAACGCGTCGAGCAGCGCGCGCGCCCGCTCGCCGTGGTCCTGGTCCAGCACCACCATGCGGATGTCGGTCACGTCCCAGCTGATCGCGTAGCCGAAGAAGACGAGGAGCAGCACGGGCAGGAGGAAGGCGAGGATCAGGCTGCGCGGGTCGCGCCGGAGCTGGAGCACCTCCTTGCGGGCGACGGCGGCCAGGCGGGTGCGGTCGACGAGGCTCATGGCGCGTCACCGTCGGCCGAGAGATGGACCAGCGTGACGAACACGTCCTCGAGCGAGGGCTCGACCACCGCGAGCGAGGCGACCGCGATCCCGCGCGCCGCGAGCCGGCGCGGCAGCTCGGCGCGCGCGCGCTCGACGTCGCGCACCGTGGCGTGCACGGCGCGGCCGAAGAGCCCGACCTCGATCACCTCCGGCGCGTCCTCGAGCGCCTCGACCGCGCGCGGCCCGTTGTCCGCCCGGATCTCGAGCAGCGGCGCCGGCATCGACGCGCGCAGCCCGGCCGGCCGGTCGAGCGCGATGATGCGGCCGCGGTGCATGAGCGCGAGCCGGTGGCAGTACTCGGCCTCCTCCATGTAGTGCGTGCTGACGAACACGGTGGTGCCGCCGCCCGCGAGCGAGTAGATCAGGTCCCAGAAGGCGCGGCGCGAGATCGGGTCCACGCCCGAGGTGGGCTCGTCGAGGAACAGCACCGGCGGCTCGTGCAGCACCGCGGTGCCCAGGGCGAGCCGCTGCTTCCAGCCCAGCGAGAGCTCCGCGGTGAGGCGGTCGCGGTGGTCCTTCAGGCCGGCCATCTCGAGCACCCAGTCGCGGCGCTCGGCGCGCCGGGCGCGCGGCACCCCGTACAGCCCGGCGAAGAACGCGATGTTCTCCTCGACGGTGAGGTCGCCGTAGAGCGAGAAGAGCTGCGACATGTAGCCGATGCTGCGCTTCACCGACTCGGTCTCGCGCGCCAGGTCGAAGCCCGCCACGGTGCCGCGGCCCGAGGTGGGCCGGAGCAGGCCGGTGAGCATCTTGATCGTCGTGGTCTTGCCGGCGCCGTTGGGGCCGAGGAAGCCGAACACCTCGCCGCGCTTCACGTCGAAGGAGACCTCGTCCACCGCGGTGAAGCGCCCGAAGCGGCGGGTGAGACGCTCGACCAGGACCGCGACCTCGTTCATGCCCCACCCGCTCGGGCGATGCGCTCGATGAACACGTCCTCGAGCGATGGAGCGATCCCGTGCGCGTCGCCCGCCGCGAACCCAGCCGCGCGCAGCCCCGCGGTCACGCGCGGCCCGTCCCGGCCGGCGTCGGCGACGGTCACGTGGAGCTGGTCGCCGAACACCGTCGCGCCGCGCACGCCCGGCAGGTGGCGGGCCACGCCCGACGCCTCGTGCACGCGGTCCACCGGCACCGCGAGGACGTCCACGCCGAGATCGCGCTGCAGGCACTCGGCGCGGTCGAGCGCGACCAGCCGGCCCCGGTGGAGCATGGCGAGACGGTCGAAGCGCTCGGCCTCGTCCATGTAGGCGGTGCTCACCACCACCGTGGTGCCGTGCGCCACCATCTCGTGGACGATGAGCCAGAGGTCGCGCCGCGAGATCGGGTCCACGCCGAAGGTCGGCTCGTCGAGCAGGAGCAGCTCGGGCTCGTGGATCAGGCAGCAGGAGAGCGCGAGCTTCTGCTTCATCCCCCCGGAGAGCTGTCCGGCGAGGCGGGACCGGAACGGCTGGAGGGCCGAGAAGCGGAAGAGCCGTTCGAGCCGCGCCGGCCGCTCGGTGCGCGGCACGCGGTAGAGGTCGGCGTAGAACTCCAGGTTCTCCTGCGCGGTGAGGTCGGCGTAGAGCCCGAAGCGCTGCGACATGTAGGCCAGGTCGTGCTTCACGCGCTCGGGATCGCGCGCGACGCTCACGCCCAGCAGCTCCGCGTCGCCCGCGCTGGGCGGCAGCACGCCGG
>DATKKO010000112.1:0-8610 GCA_035542955.1 Terriglobales bacterium | reverse complement strand
CCCGGGGCCGACCTCCATCCCGCGGATCTCGGCGAGCTTGAGCACGCTGTCCGCCCCGCCCAGCGATTGCTTGATCCCGCCGAAGGCCGCGATGATCGAGCGCGTCTCGCGATCCGGGACGCCCCCGGGCCGGTGACAGCCCGCGCACGTGCCGCCGGGACCCACCGCGAGCATCGCGTCCGTCGGGTGGCGGACGCCGTGATTGCTGTGGCAGGTGACGCAGCCGGGCTTGCCCATCGCGTCCATGCCCGCCTTCATCCGGCTGCCCTCGAACAGATCGGCCTCGCGCCCGTGGCAGGTGCCGCACACGAGCGTCACGTCCTTGAACCCCGGCGGCGCGGCGCCGTGGTTCCCGTGGCAGTCGTTGCAGGCCGGCGCGGAGAGATCGCCCTTCTGGAGCAGGGCCACGCCGTGCACGCTTCCGGAATAGAGCGCGTACTGATCCGTCCGCACCGCGCGGCCCTTCAGGTAGTCCGCGTTGTGGCAGTGGGCGCAGGTGCGGGGCACGTTGGTCTTGAAGACGGGCGAGTCGGGATCGTTCGGCGGCAGGATGCCGTGCACGCCGTGGCAGCCGGTGCAGGTCGCGACCTTCTCGTCGCCGAGCGCCTCCTTCTTGCAGTGCACGCTGGTCTTCCACTCGTCGATCGAGAAGATGTAGGGGCGCGGGTTGTAGTGCTTCATGAACGCGGCGTTCGCGTGGCACGAGGCGCAGAGCGGAGCCACCTGGTCGCGCGTGGGCGCGCCCTTGAAGCCCTTGTCCGGGTCCATGGCCGTCACGTCCGAGTCGGCGGGATTCCCGCCGTGGCAGGAGGCGCAGGTGAAGCCGCGGGCGAAGTGGATGTCGCGCGGATAGCCGAGCGCCGGCCGCTTCAGGCGCGCGTCGTCGAGCTTGCGGTGGCAGTCGATGCAGGAATCCGTCGCCGCGCGCGCTCCCGCGGCGCCCAGCAGCAGCAGCGCCAGCAGGGCCGCGACCCGCGCCCGCCTCACGCGTGGCCTCCGCGATAGACGAGCAGGGTGAACACGATCACGTAGAGCAGCGCGAGCATCCCGACCAGGCTCCACACCCGCGCGCGCGGCCCGCGGCCGTCCGCCGTGTCGAGGAACGGCACCAGCGCCCAGACGAGGCCCGCGAGGCCGAAGCCCAGGATGCCGAGCAGCTCGCCCTCGACGCCGAGGATGCGCGAGGGGAGCATGCGCAGAGTCTGGAACATCCAGCCGAAGTACCACTCGGGCTTGATGCCCGCGGGCGCCGGCGCGTAGGGGTCGGCCTTGAGGCCGAGCTCCCAGGGGAAGAGCGCGGCCAGCAACGCCAGCGCTCCGAGCGCGGCGAGCCAGCCCACGATGTCGCGCAGCAGGAAGTCGGGCACGAACCTCATCTGGCGCGCGGGCCGCGCCTGCTCCTCGATCCCCGGCGGCACGCTCATGCCGTGCCACTGCACGAGGTAGAGGTGGACGCCGAGCACCGCGGTCATCAGCAGCGGCAGCACCGCGACGTGGAATCCGTAGAAGCGGGTCAGCGTGCCGCCCGTGATCTGGTCGCCGCCCCGCAGCAGCCGCAGGAGGAAGACGCCGATCCCGGGCACGGCGCCGATGATGTCCGTGCCCACCTTGGTGGCGAAGAACGCGAGCTGGTTCCAGGGGAGCAGATAGCCGCTGAAGCCGAACGCCAGCGCCAGCACGAACAGCGCCATGCCGGTGAGCCACGTCGCCTCGCGCGGCCCGCGATAGGCCTTGAGCAGGAAGGTGCTGAACATGTGGATCATGGCCGCGCCGATCATCAGGTTGGCGGACCACGAGTGGATCGAGCGCACGAGCCAGCCGAACGAGACCTGCGTCATGAGGAAGCGGACGCTCTCGTAGGCCTCGTCGGCGCTGGGACGGTAATAGAGGACGAGCAGGATGCCGGTGACGACCTGGACGCCGAAGAGGAACAGCGTCATCCCGCCCCAGTAGTACCAGAAGGTGTGGCGGTGGACGGGAACGCTCTTCTTCTCGATCAGGTGATCGAGCGCCTCGAGCCCCAGCCGGGAGCGCAGCCAGTCGCGGAGGCTCATCCCGCCCGCTCACGCGCGCGCCGCCGCGACGGCCGACGCGGGCCCGCGCTCACGCGCCCTGCCCCTTCTGGACCACGACGTCGTCGCCGATCACGTGCACATCGAAGCGCTCGAGCGGGCGCGGCGGCGGGCCGGAGACGTTGCGGCCGTCGAGGTCGTAGCGTCCGTTGTGGCAGGCGCACCAGATCGCGCGCTCGGCCGCGAGGAACTGCACGGTGCAGCCGAGATGGGTGCAGACGGCGGTGAAGGCGCGATACTCGCCGTCCGCGGTGCGGATCAAGATGCCGGGCTCGCCGCCGAAGGGGAAGATCTTGAAGCTGTTCGGCTTGATCTCGTCCTTCTTCGCGGCCGTCACGCGGCGCGTCGCGGCTTCCGGGGCACGGGGCGGCACGAGATAACGGCCGATCGGATAGGCGACGAACGCCGCCAGGACCGCACCGGCCGCGCCGATCATCCAGTCGAGGAACGTGCGGCGCTTCATGGCACGCGCAACCCTCGGAGCCATTCCCGCGGGGTGGTCCCCGCGCTACCGAATGCGGCCGGCCGCAGCGTATCACGTCGGGCAGCCTCAGCCCGCATGGTTTCCCGGAGGATCGCGCCGCGGCCGAACGAGGGCCCGAGGAGGCGAGTTGCTGCGGCAGGAAGACAGGAAGTCGAGCGCGCCACATGTACCCGTTCGGCGACGAGCACGGTCGTGCGCGTGAGGGAAGCACGATCCGGACCAGCGATTCCGCGCCCGGCCGACCGTTCGAAGCTGTGCGGATCGCCACGAATCGGACGATCCCATGTCTCTTTTTGAACGCCCCGGCATGGCCATGGCCGCGCTCGCGCCTTCTCCGATCGCGCTCGTCGTTGGGGCGCAACCTTTGCCCGGCTTCCTCCGTCTGTGCGTATGTTGAAACCGAGAGTCCCGGCCGAAACGAGGATCCGATGACGACGCACGCGATCGACGATGTGGTCGTGCTGAAGCCAGAGGGTGAGCTGTGGGAAGGCCCCGAGAGCGACGAGCTCGAGCGTGAGCTCGATCGACTCCTGAGCGAGGGCCGGCCGGTCGTCGTCGATCTGGCGGCTACGCGTTTCCTGACCGCCCGGGCGCTCGGCCTGCTCGCCGACGGCGCGCGCCGCGCGGCCCTGCACGGCGGGGCGATCGCGCTCTGCGGCGCGAAGGGCTTCGAGCGCCGGCTGCTGACGCTCACGCACCTCGCGGACGCGCTGCCGGTCTACGCCACCGGGGAGGATGCGGCGCGCGGGATGCGCCTCGCCCGCGCGAAGGCGTCGTAGAATCTCGCGTCCACCGAACAGCAGCGGGCGGCGCGGCCGCGCTCACTTCGGTGCGGCCGCGCCCTCCAGCTCGTCCGCCAGCGCCGTCGCGCCATAGACGTGGCGCAGGAACTCGAGGATCGCGCCCGCGTGCACGGCGACGCAGCGCGCCTGCGCCTCGGTGTAGGCGAAGTCCAGCACGAGCGACTGGATGTTGCCGTCGAAGGCGATCCCCACGAAGCGCGCGTCGCGATCGAGCACCGGGCTGCCCGAGTTGCCGCCGACGATGTCGTCGGTGCAGACGAAGTCGAGCGGCGCGCGCGGATCGAGCTGCGCGCGATGCGCGGCGATCGCCGGCGCGAGGTCGAAGGGCGGGCGCCCCTCGAACTCGTCCGCCCGCGCGAAGAGACCGCCGATCGTGGTCTTCCACGGCACGCGCGTGGTGTTCTGCTCGTAGCCCGCCACCCTGCCGTACGAGAGCCGCAGCGTGCCGGTGGCGTCCGGGTACACGGTGCGCCCGAAGGCGGCGAAGCGCGCTCGGGCGATGCGGTGGCCCTCGGCCGCCTCGACGCTCGCCACGTGATCCTCGTACCAGGAGCGGATCTCGCGATACGGGCCGTCGATCGCGAGCGCCCAGCCGATCATCGCGTCGTCGGATCTCGCGACCGCCGCGCGCCCGCCCGCGATCAGCCGCCGCCGCTCGGCGGGATCGAAGAGCTTCGTGCCGGCGACGAGCGCGTGCGCCCGCTCCGCGGGCGACCGGCCGCCGAGCGCGGCGCGCACCCACGGGTCGTCCGGGCCGAGCCCGCGCAGCGCCTCGTCCAGTTCCTCGGCGATCGCGACCTCCTCGAGGTCGGAATCCACCGGCGCCGGCGAGAACAGCTCGAAGCGCACCGACTCCAAGTTCGAGTCGCGATACTCCTCGAGCCGCTGGTCGTTGGGCTTCGGCGTCTCGGCCGCGTAGCGCACGATGGTGGTCGCGATGTCCACGAGCCGGGAGAGCTCCCAGGAGTACGCCCGCCGCAGCAGCCGCGTGCGGAAGCGCGGCGCGTAGAGCCGCTCGGTCTCCGCGATCCGCTCCCACGCGCCGCGCGCGAGCGAGTCGAGCCGCGGCTGGGCCGCGACCTCGGCGCGGAAGGCGGACTCGCGCTCCGCCGCGGCCCGCATCCAGGCCGGGTCGCGCAGGCCCTCGAGCGTGCCGGCGCGGGCCTTGATCGAGTTCGCGTAGTCGAGGATGAGCGCGTTCGCGCGGCGCGCCGGCTCGGGTCCCCGCGCCGCGTACGCGCGCAGCGCCGCGATGCGGCTCGCGCGCGAGGCGAGCACGGCCGGGAACTCGGTGTCGCGCCGGAACTCGAGCTGGGCGACCGTCTCCAGCCGCTGCGTGGTGCCGGGATTCCCGACGGCGAACACGAGATCGCTGTCGCGCGGGCCGGCCGCGTTCCAGGGAAAGTAGAAGCGGCTCGAGTCGAGCGGCTTGCCCCCGTCGTACACGCGGAGGAAGGCGACGTCGAGCGCGTAACGCGGATAGCTGAAGTTGTCGTAGTCGCCGCCGAAGTTCGCGGCCTGCACCTCGGGCGCCATGACCAGCCGCACGTCCGTGTACTTCCGGTAGCGATAGAGCCAGTACTCGCCGCCCTGGTACAGCTCGACCACGTCGCCGCGCAGCCCGGTGCTCCGCGCCGACTCCTGCTCGATGCGGGCGATCGCCTGGCGACGCTGCGCGGCCTGCGCGGCCCCACTGGCGCGCGGATCCACGGCGCCCACGACGCGCGCGGTCACGTCCTCCAGCGACACGAGCTGATCGAGCTCCAGGTCCGGGCAGGGCGTCTCGTCCGCGCGCGTGCGCGCGACGAAGCCGTCGCGCACGTAGTCGCGCCGCGGCGTGGACATCTTCTGGAGCTGGCCGATCGCGACGTGATGGTTCGTGATCACGAGCCCGTCCCGCGAGACGAACGAGCCCGAGGCATCGCCCACCCGCACCGCGCCGAGGCGGACGTGCTCGAGCCAGCCGGCCGGCGGAACGAAGCCGTAGCGCGACTGCAGCAGCGGCAACGGCGGGTGGTCGAGCGTCCACAGTCCTTCGTCGGCGCCGGCGGACCGCGCGGCGAGGAGCGCGAAGCCGAGGAACGCGAGCGCGGCGAGCGGGCCCGTGATCGCGCGATGAACGATGGATCGCGACATGGAGCCTCCGGGTTCGTGGGAGATCGAGCGGCGGGAGGTTAGCACCCGCGGCCGAAGCGGTTCATTCGCGGCGGCCCGGCCGGCTCATTCGTCGCGGTCCGGGTGTGGTTCGCGGCGGTTCTCGGCTCGACCGCCGCTCGGCGGCTCGCCCCCGTAGCGCTTGCGCCATTCGTAGGCAGTCGTCTTCGCGATGTCCGCGAGGTCCGCGACCTCGGAGAGCCGGCCGCCCGTCCGGCGCATGAGGTACTCGAAGTAGGCCGCGGTCAGCTGATCGTAGCTCGCGTGACCGAAGATCTCCTCCTCGCCGCACCCCCGCGGCCCCACGCCCGCCGGGCCGGGGGCCTGCGCCGCCGCGGCTCCTCCGCTCTCCGCGAGCAGGCTCTCGTGCCGCCGCACGATCTCGCGCACGTCGCCGACCGTGACCACGTGCCGCGCGCCCGCGCACGCCGCCTCGACCAATCCCCGCAGCTCGCGGATGTTGCCTTCCCACGGCAGGCCGACGAGGTACTCCATCGCCTCCCGGGCGATCCCGAACACGACGCCCTGCCGGTGTTGCGGCGTGGCCCGTAGGAACGCCTGCGCGAGCGCCGGGATGTCCTCGCGGCGCTCGCGCAGCGGCGGAATGGCGATCGTGTGCCACGCGATCCGATGGTAGAGGTCGCGGCGGAAGGTGCCGCCCTCGACCGCCGCGTGGAGCTCGCGCGAGGTCGCGGTGACGAGCCGGAACTCCGCCGGCTCGGCTCTCACGCCGCCGATCGGGACGACCTCGTTGCGCTCGAGCACGGTGAGCAGCTTGACCTGGATGTCGGCCGACAGATCGCCGACCTCGTTCAGGAACAGCGTGCCGCCGTGCGCGGAGCGGATCGTCCCGAGGCTGTCGCGGTCCGCGCCCGTGTAGGCGCCCTTCACGTGGCCGAACAGCTCGTTCTCGATGATGCCGGGGTTCAGCGAGGCCACGTTCACGCCGACGTAGGGCCGCAGGGGATCGCCCATCAACGCGTGCGCCGCGTAGGCCAGCGTGTCCTTGCCGGTCCCGGTCTCGCCGAGCAGCAGGATCGGGGCCCGCCCCGGGATCGCCCGGTGCAGCGCGAGCAGGGCGCGGGTGATGGGGGGCGACTCGGCCACGATGCCCAGCTCGCGGAAGCGCGCGAGCACCGCTCCCTCCTGCTCACCCGAGCATTCGAGCGCCCGCCGGAGCCGCGCCTCGAGCACGGCGGGATCGGCGCTCACGTCCTCCCAGGCGAGGAAGTCCGCGCCCAGGTCCGCGGCCTGGAGCGCGACCTGCAGGTCGCGGTATCCGGTGACCATGAGCACCGGGACGCGCGGCCACTCGCGCCGGAGCCAGCGCAGGATGGCGAGCCCCTCGTCGCGCGCGTCCTCCTTGGGACCCAGCAGGTCCGCGGGATCGGCGTGGGAGAAGTCGCGGTCGAGCAGCACCGCGGCGACATCTTCGCCGCGCAGCACCGGCGCGGCCGCGCGCGCTCCGCCCACGCGGCGGAACGCGTAGGCGTGGCCGAGCGAGCGCTCGCAGAAGCGGCTGAGGTCCTCGCGATCGTCGATGACCAGCACGAGGGGTTGGTCGGTCGTGTCCATCACGGCTCCCGTCGGATCGGCAGGTCGATGTTCTCACGCGTGCCGCGGCTGAGGTAGACGAGCGGCGCCACCGCGCGCGTCGGCGCCAGGGCGGCGGCCGGCGTGCCCGCGGCGACGCCGCAGGACAGCGGGCGGAAGCGGGCGTCGAGCCGGTAGATCCTCCCGTCCGCGATCTGCAGCTCGGTCTGCGACCCGCCGGGCGGCGGCGTGCCGAGCCGCAGGTCGCGGATGCTCGCGTCGGTGTTCCAGCGCAGCGGCGGGACGAGCAGGCACGCCTCCTCCCGCGCGGGCGCGATGCCGTCCCAGCGCGACCAGGGGAACGCCTGCCCGCTCACCTCGGGCGGCTCGAGCAGGATCAGGCTGCTGAGCGTGGTCGCACCGCCGTCCCGCGCGGCGATCGGATCGTTCTCCGGCAGATCGGTCCGGCCCATGAGAACCAGCTCGGCCCTGCCGTCGTCGTCCACGTCAGCGACCCGGAAGAACCGGAGCGGTCCCGGATGATAGTAGGCGCCGACCGAATCGCCATCGGGCGTGACGAACTGGAGCGAGGTGCAGCTCCAGCCGCCGTTCGTCACGTCGAGCGCGATGGCGCGCCGGTTGCCGGCCCAGGGCGTGAGCACCTCGAAATCGCAGCGCAGGCTCCCCGACCCGCAGCGGGGGCACACCGCCCAGCGCAACGTCCGCACCCAGCGCGTGCGCCCGCGCCCGTCGAGCCGCCACACCCGGCCCGGCCCCTCGGCCGGCGCGGTCGCCAGCACCACGCCACGCTCGGCGGCGATCGGGCCGTGGAGCATCAGGTGCTCGTTCGGTGGCGCGACGAAGCTCAGCTCCGTGACCGGATTGCCGAGGTAGTTCTCGAGCACGGGCTCGCCGAGGTTCCGCTGCCAGACCACCCAGCTGCCCGCGTCCATGCCGCGCGCGATCACGCGGTTCCTGGTCTCGACGGTCACGACCTCGCGCGGGCCCAGCAGCGGGATCGCGAGAGAGCCCCCGAGCAGGAGCGCGGCGAGCGGCGCCGCGATCGGCGGGAGCGCCCAGAGCCGCGGAGCGCGGATGCGCACGTCGCGCTGGGGGACCTCGAGGCGCACGCAGGTGCCGACGCCCACGGCGCTGCGCACCTCGAGCCCGGCGTGGGACACCAGGAACGCGCGCTTGCTCTCGGTCAGGCCCTGGCCGCGATGCGCGCCATGGCTCGAGTGCCCGGAGCGCCACATCGCCGCGACCGCGTCCGCGCTCATGCCCACGCCCTGGTCCGCGATCTCGAGCGCCGCGCCGGGCCGGCCCGGCAGGGGCCGGAGCCGCACGGCGACGGCGGGAGGCGCGGCCGGGACGACGCCCGGGTCGAGGTGCCTGTCCTCCGACGCCTGCACGGCGTTGCGAATGAAATTGCGGAGGAGGTCGGACCACAGGACGGCCTCGCGCCGCGCGACCCAGAACCCGGGGCACTCGCCCGCGCCTTCGAGCGTGACCGTGACCGATCCCGGATCGCCCGATCCGCACTCGCGACGCACCTCGTCCGCGG
>DATKKO010000111.1:0-2940 GCA_035542955.1 Terriglobales bacterium | reverse complement strand
GTCTCGTGGGCTACCGCGATCAACCAGCGAGTCTCGCGGGCCACCGGAGAGAGCGGGTGCCGGCGCAGGAATCCCTCTCCGCGCGCGATCGTCGGCAGGAACTGGTCCGGCCCGTACGGTTCTTCGCTGCCGCAGAGCGCGCAGCCGCTCTCCCAGCCACGCCTCATGAGCTCGAGGAACGCCCGGTCGGTCCAGAGGTCCTCGTCCGCGCGGCGGGCCAGCCGCTCAGGGATCGAGTCCTCCCAGCACCAGTCGTTGTCGGGCAGCGGGACGCGATGGATCCCGTGGCTCTCCAGCCTCGAGGCCAGCCTTCGTGACGTCGCCGTGTCCGTGGGAGCCGGGAGACCGGTCACCCACAGGTGCGCGCCCCACAGCACGGCGTCGGACCGGGCGGACGCGGATTCGCCCCGAGCGGCCGTGATCGCGTCCGTGACGACGTCGACGTCCTCGGGCCGGCTCGGGGTGATGCGCAGAGCGCGCGAGAGCCCTGGCGAAGCGGTCTCGAGAGCCTGGGCCGCTTCGGCGCGCCCCCGGGCGGGCCCGACCGTGTCGGGCGCCCATGGGTCCCAGCCGTAGGGGCTCCCCTGGCTTTCGACTCGGTCGAGTGCCTCCGCGAGCCGGCGGCTCGTGTGCTCGAGGATCAGCGAGTCGCGAAGCTCGAGATCCGATGCGGCTCCCTGATAGAGCCGAAGCTGGCCCCATGATGTCGGGAACTCGGCAACGAGCATCCAGGGACCGATCCAGCCCGTGACCGCCTCCTGTCTCACGAAGCGAACGTTCTCCTTCAGCGCGGCGCCCAGGTGCCGTGCCAGAGTGTCCGCGTGCGAACGGCGAAGGCCGGACGAAGCGCCGGCCGACCATCGCGCGCGCTCGACGGTGGGGATCGAGTCCCGCTCGAGCAGGAAGCTCTCGGTCTCGAGCCGGCCGAACGCCCACGGCACGCGGCAACGGAAGACCCAGTAGACATCCTCGCCCGGGTCTTCGCTGCCGGCGCGATAGGGTTCGCAATCCCGATGGGCGATGGTGGAGAGCCAGACTGGCCATTGCGCGCCGAGCGAGTCGGCGGCGAAGCGCGCAGCGACCTCGGACAGCTCCTGCGAGATCGCGGGCCGCTCGGGCATGGCGATCAGCGCCGCGCGGATGACGCGTCCTGGTGTCGCGTGCCGAACGCTGTCCGCGGGAGAGGCCACGATCCAGCGCTCGCCCGGAGCCGCCGCGAGCGCGTGCGCCATCAGGAACGCTGTGAGCGCGAGCATACCGAAACGCCCCTCCTCCGCTCGAGCATGAGACGCGAAGCCCACGATACCAAGGCCAGGGCCGAGGATCATGCTCCCATTCTCTCGGCGACAGCTCGTGTAGCGGCGCCGCGCGGCGTCATCCCGCGCCCGCGGCGCGCGGGATCCCTCGGGCGCTGGCTAGAGTTCGGCCGCGGCCTTCCTCAGCCGCGCGAGTGCGGCGCCGCGGTGGCCCGCGAGCCCGCGCCAGGCTTCGCGCGCAAGACGCGCGCGGGGAAGACGCGGACGGCGCGCGCCCCAGGGGAACTCCGGATCGGACCGCGCGTGCTCCAGTGACGCGAGCGCCCACAGCGCGGGCCACACCGTGAACAGGCGGAACCGCGCGGCCCGCGGCGGGATCGTCTCGAGGTAGTCCGGCACGCGGGCGAGCGCCGCGCGGGCGAGCGCCTCGAGCCGGCGGGCGAGCGCGTCCGTGCCGGGTCGTGGAGCGCCTACGAGGTTGCGCGGCCCGAGGCCGTGCTCGGCGAGCCAGTCGGCCGGGAGATAGCAGCGGCCACGTCTCACGTCCACCGGCCAGTCGAGCAGGATGTTCGTGAGCTGGAGCGCCTCGCCCACCGCGGGCGCGCGCTCGAGACGCGAGCGCTCGATCGCCTCGGAGTGGCGGTCACGCGCCCGACGCGCCGCGCCGAAGAGCCGGGTGAGCATCACTCCCACGCACCCGGCCACGATCCAGCAGTACTCGCGCAGCTCGGCCTCGGTGTCGAGGTAGGGGAGGTCCGGATCGCGCTGGGCCGCGCGGGTGGCGTAGCGGCACATGCCCGCGGCCAGCGTGCGCACGCCGGCGGCGAGGATCTCGCGCTCCACGTCCGGCAGCGCGCACCAGCTCCGCCACACGCTCGGCAGCTCGGCGACCAGCTCGAGCTCCGGGACGCCCGCCGCGACCGCACGGGCGCGGCTCGCGAGCGCCTCCGCGGCCTCGGCCCGGCCCTCGAGCGCGGCGAGCAGGAGCGCGAAGCGCTCCCCGATCTCGGCTGGCGTTCCGGGCCAGGAGTCCTCGAGCGTATCGGCGGCGCGGCAGAGCAGGTAGCCGGTTTCGACGACGCCCCGGAACGGGTCGGCGAGCACGCGGATGTTGAGGGCGAACGTGCGCGAAACCCGTGGCAGCGCGGCGCGGCACCAGGCGCGGTCGACGGCGGGATTCGGCTCGCTCATCGCTCCGGCTTCGGCCTCCAGTTCGATCGATCGGTCGGCGGCACATCCTACTCCCCGGACCGGCTCCGTTCGATTCGGGTCGGCGAGTGGACATCTCGCCGGCGCTGCGGCAAGGTCGCGGCGATCCGAAAGGCTGAGTCCGCTCGTCACGGCCTCGTCAAGCGGGCGGGCCGGACGGGGCGATCCCGCATCCAACCGCTCAGTCCGCATCCCCCCACGAACGGGACCCGTGACCATGACCGCCGACCGCTCGTTCCGCACCGCCGCCCGCCTGGGCCTCGCGACCACGCTGCTGATGTACGGGCTGATCGTCATCGGCTCCGTCGTGCGCGCGACCGGCTCGGGCCTGTCGTGCCCGGACTGGCCGCTGTGCCAGGGCCGACTGATCCCGCCGCTCGAGCCGCACGTGCTGATCGAGTGGTTCCATCGTCTCGTCGCGCTGCTGCTCGGAACCCTGCTCGCGATCACCGTGACCTGGACGCTCATGCATCGC
>DATKKO010000110.1:0-6173 GCA_035542955.1 Terriglobales bacterium | reverse complement strand
CGAACGGGACCGAGGCGCTCACGTTCGCCTGCGACCATCCGGAGCGCATCGATCTGCTGCTGACCGACGTCATCCTGCCCGGCGTGAACGGGCGGCAGGTGGCCGACAACGTGATGGCCCGGCGCCCCGGGATCCGTGTGCTGTTCATGTCGGGATACACGGACGACGTGGTGGCCCGGCAGGGCGTGCTGGAGCCCGGGCTGCGTCTTCTGCAGAAGCCCTTCACGGTGGAGACGCTCACCGCGGCCGTGAGCGCGGCCCTGCTCGACGGCGCGCGGCCGGAGGATCCCCCCGCGAGCGGAGCGGGGGGCGCGCTCGAGGACTCGGCCGCGAGCTGAAGCCAGGCGCCGTCCGCAGCGCGCCGTCCGATGGAAGCCCGGCGCGACCTGTGGCATAATGCCCGGCCCGCAATCCCCGGGGATTCAGCCGCGGCAACCCGTTCGGACCCACGCTCGGGCACCCGCACGAAGTGCGGGTCGGGGTGCCCTCCCGCTGGCCCCGGAACGACGCATCGGAGGACTGATGAAAGCCGGTATCCACCCCGTCTACAAGCTGCAGACTCTGCATTGCGGCAGCTGCGGCACCGAATGGCAGACCCGGACCACGCAGGAGCCCAACCACTCCGACGGGAAGGTCCACATCGAGATCTGCTCGAACTGCCATCCCTTCTACACGGGCAAGCAGAAGCTCATCGACAAGGCCGGACGCGTCGAGCGTTTCCGCAGGCGCTACAGCCAGGCCCCCAAGGCCGGGACCACCGAGACGCCGAACCCGTAGGTTCCCGCGGCTCCGCCGCGAGCCCGGCCGGGGCCCCGCGCCGCCGGTCCGGCCTGCGTGCCGGAACCGGGCGGCCGCGCACCTGGAGTGATCATGCCGTTCCTTCCCGTGGGCGGTCAGGCCGTCATCGAGGGGGTGATGATGCGTTCCCCCTCGCGCATGGCCGTGGCCGTCCGCCGGCCCGACGGCACCCTGGCGTTCCTCGAGCGCCCCTTCGTCTCGATCACGAAGCGCGTGAAGCCGCTCGGCTGGCCCGTGGTGCGCGGCGCGATCTCGCTCTTCGAGACCATCGGCCTCGGCGTGTCCGCGTTGAACTTCAGCGCCGAGGAGGCGGTCCGCGCGGAGAGTCCCGGCGCCCAGGCCAAAGCCTCGGCGGCGCAGCAGGTCCTGCAGTTCGCGGCGCTCGCCGTGTCGCTGCTCCTCGGCGTCCTGCTGTTCGTGGTCGTGCCCGCCCGGGTGACCGCGGCGCTCGGCTTCCACCAGCACCTGAGCTTCGGGCTCGTCGACGGCCTCTTCCGGATGCTCGCGCTGCTCCTCTACCTGCTGCTCATCAGCCAGTGGAAGGAGATGCGGCGCGTGCTCGGCTTCCACGGCGCCGAGCACAAGTCCCTCCACGCGCTCGAGCGCGGCGCCCCGCTCACGCCCGAGAGCGTGCGGACGTTCTCGCGCTTCCATCCGCGCTGCGGCACCTCGTTCCTCTTCCTCGTCGTGCTCGTGAGCGTCGTGCTGTTCAGCCTGATCGGCCGGCCGCGGGGTCTCGGCGACCACCTGCTGCGCGTGGCCTGCATGCCGCTCATCGCCGGCATCGCGTTCGAGTTCGTCCGGCTCTCGGGCAAGCACGCCGACCGTCCTCTGGTCCGCGCGCTGGTGTGGCCGGGCCTCCAGTTCCAGCGTTTCACGACCCGCGAGCCGGACCTCGAGATGTGCGCGGTCGCCATCGCCGCGCTCGAGCGCGTGCGCGACGACGAGGCGGTGCTCGCGGCCGAGCGCGCCGTGCCGGGCGCGCTCCGGGACATGGCCTTCATCCAATGAGCGCGTCGCCGGGCATGTGGGAGGCGCTCCGCAAGGTGGAGGAGCGCTTCGCCGAGCTGACCGCGCTGCTCGGGCGCCCCGAGGTCGCGAGCGATCCGAGGAAGCTGCGCGATCTGTCGCGGGAGCGTGCGCGTCTCGAGGAGACCATGCGCGCGCTCGGCGAGCACCGCCGGCTCGCGCGCACCATCGCCGACGACGAGCAGGCGGCCGCCTCGGGCGACGAGGAGCTGGCGGAGCTGGCCCGCGCCGAGCTGCCGGACCTGCGCGCCCGGCTCGGGCCGCTCGAGGAGACGCTCAAGCGGCTGCTGCTGCCCCACGACCCGGACGACGACAAGAACGTGATCGTCGAGGTGCGTGCCGGCACCGGCGGCGACGAGGCCTCGCTCTTCGCGGGCGATCTCTACCGCATGTACACGAAGTACGCGGAGCGCAAGGGCTGGAAGCAGGAGACCCTGAGCTCGAGCCCCTCGGGTGTGGGCGGCTTCAAGGAGATCATCTTCTCGCTCGAGGGCGACTCGGTGTACCGCGTGATGAAGTACGAGAGCGGCGTGCACCGGGTCCAGCGCGTGCCCGAGACCGAGGCCTCCGGCCGCATCCACACCTCGGCGGCGACCGTGGCGGTGCTGCCCGAGGTCGAGGACGTGGACGTCGACATCCAGGAGAAGGACCTGCGCATCGACGTCTACCGCGCGGGCGGCCCGGGAGGCCAGGGCGTGAACACCACCGATTCCGCGGTGCGCGTGACGCACCTGCCGACGGGGCTCGTGGTCACCTGCCAGGACGAGCGCTCACAGATCAAGAACCGGGCGAAGGCCACGAAGGTGCTGCGCGCGCGGCTCTACGACCTGAAGCTGCAGGAGCAGCAGGCGAAGACCGCGGCGCAGCGCAAGTCGCAGGTCTCGACCGGGGACCGCAGCGCCAAGATCCGCACCTACAATTTCCCCCAGAGCCGCGTGACCGACCACCGCATCGCCTTCAGCGTGCACGACCTCCCCGAGGTCCTCGAGGGCCGCCTCGACGAGCTCTCGGACGCGCTGCTCGCCGCGGACGTGGCCGAACGGCTCGAGGCGCTCGGCTCCGTCTGAGAATCGCGCGGGGCCGCGCCGGGCCGCGAAGCGACGTTTCAGGGCCGCGAGGCGGTGGCGCGAACTTCGGCGCGCGCCGTCCACGCCGGGTTCGATCCGTCCACGGCATCGACGTCGGACGGAACGTGCGGTTCGGCGCGAGGCGCGCGATCCGTGGTCCTGCCGCGCGGCACGAGCCTTGCCCCGCGAGCCGCGGGCCATCCCCGAGTGGAGTTCCCGGCGAGTCCCCCGCGAGCCCTGGATGGACGCCTTCGTTCCGGTCCCGCCCGCCTCCGCCTCGCCCGCCGACCCGCGCACGCGCCGCACGTACCTCGTCTTCTGCGTGCTCGCGCTCGTCTCCTGGGGACAGGTGGCGTTTCGCCAGGCCGGAGATCTGGGCCTGAGCGGCGCGCCGGGCTTGGCGGCGGCCGCGGGCCTCGCGCTCGCCAGCCGCGTCGCGGCCGCCGCGATCGAGGCGTGGGTCTACGCGCTCGCGTGGCGCGCGCTCGGCGCGCGCCTGCCGGTTCTGTGGTTCGGCATCGCGCTGGTCGCGCTCTCGGTCGTCGACCGGCTGGCGCTGAGCCTGGCGGAGCTGGCGCACCGCGCGCCCGCCTCGGCCCCGTGGGCCGCCGTGCTCGCGGGCCCGCATCTGCTCGGATCGCGGTGGCTCGCGGGCGAACCCGGATTGCGCGCGGCGCTGGGCGGGATCGGGGTCCTCACGGCGCTCCGGCTCGGGATGACGGCCTGGCTGCAGGCGGCCGCTCTGCGCCGCAGGATGCGCGGTCCGCTCCTCCTCACGCTCGGCATCTGGTGGGCGTCGCGCGTCGCACTCTGGTGGACGACGGATCTGATCCGCGGCGCGAGCCCGCTGCCATGACGCCTTCCCACGCCTCATGGCCCCGGCGCGCGCTGGCGTGCTCGGGCGTGGCGCTCTCCCTCGCGGGACTCGCGGCGCTCGGCTGGCTCTGGCATCTCGATCGCGCGCGCGTGCGCGAAACGCCCCGGCTCGGCGGCCCTCTCGTGCTCCTGCGCGCGTGCCCCGTCGCGCCCGAAGCGCGCACCTGGCTCGTCGCCGTGAATCCCGGGTGTCCGCACTGCCGGCAGGTCCTCGTGCGTCTGGCGAACCGGCCGCCCGCGGGCGTGCGCGTGGGCGCGCTCATCGTCGACACGCGACGGCGGCCCTCGGCGGTCACGCTGCGATCGCTCCCGGGCGCTCCGATCTGGTGGGACGCCTCGAACGCGTGGCGCCGGCGCTGGGGACATCGCGTCTACGGCGAGGTCATCCGCTTCGACGCGGCGGGCCGGTACGCGAGCACCCGCATCGAGCTCCCTACCCCGTGAACGGCCTCCGGCTCCCGCGGTCCCGTCCCCCGTTGAGGTGATTCGATGTTGGAGAGGAGGTCGCATCGGCTCGCGGCGCTGGTGCTCGCGTTGCTCATGGTGCTGACCACCGTCGCGATCGCGGCCGACGTGCCCACCAGCCCCGGCGCGACTCCGGACTTCAGTGGGGGCAAGTTCTTCGCCTATTTGGGGTGCGCAGTCTGTGTGTACTCGGCGGTGAACAGCGGCGGAGCAACCGTCCTCCTGGCCGTCGCGGTCTGCGGCGCGGCGTTCTGCGATTACCCGAACTGACCCCGGAGCGGAGGGACCATGAGACGAATGCTCTGCACGTTCCTCGTGCTCGCGCTGCTCACGGGCGGCATCGGGCCGATCCACGTTCCCGCCGCCACGGCCGCGCAGACCGCGGGCGCGACGATCGGCGATTCCGGCGACCGCGCGGCGGACACCGATTCGGCGATCGGAGTTCTCGCGGCGGCGGGCTGCGGTCTGTTCACGCGGCTCACGATCATCACCGCGGGCACGCAGGTCGGGATCATCGCCGGCGCCGTGGCCTGCTGTTTGCTCATGCTCGTCGACTGCGCCGCGGACAAGCCGCCCGCGAAGTAGCCCCCGCGCAACGTCCCCGCTATGCTGGCGGCGTGGAACGCACGGTGGCCTCCGCGCTCCGCGCCGCCCGCGGCGTGCTCGCGGGATTCGATTCCGCGAGCAGCGACGCCGACGAGCTGGTGAGCCGTCTGCTCGACGTGGCGCGCTCGCGTCTGCCCGCCCTGGCCGCGCGCGAGCTGACGCCCGACGAGAGCGCGCGCCTCGACCGCTGGCTCGAGCGCCGCCTCGCGCACGAGCCCGTGCCCTACATCACGGGGCGCGCCGCGTTCCGCGATCTGGATCTCGCCGTCGATCCGAGGGTGCTCGTGCCGCGCCCCGAGACCGAGGGTCTGGTCGAGCACGTGCTCGAGGCGCTGGGGGCCGCCTCGGCGATGTGGCCGGCCCCGCGCGTGATCGACCTCGGCACCGGCTCCGGCGCGATCGCGCTCTCGATCGCGGCCGAATGGCCCGCGGCGCGGGTCACGGCCACGGACGCCAGCGCGGAAGCGCTCGCTCTCGCCCGCGCGAACGCCGGGGCGCTCGGCCTCGTGTCACGGATTCGTTTCGTGCACGGCGACTGGTTCGGCGCGCTCGCGACCGGCGAGCGCTGCGAGGTCGTGGTCTCGAATCCGCCGTACGTGGCCGAGGGGGAATGGGATGGTCTCCCCGCGGACATCCGGGACTTCGAGCCGCGGCGGGCGCTGCTCTCGGGACCCGCGGGCCTGGACGCCACGCGCGCGATCGTCTCGGAGGCGCCGGTCCGGCTGGTCGGGGGCGGCCTGCTCGCGATCGAGTTGGCCGAGGAGCGCGCCTCCGAGGTGGCCGGATGGCTCGACGCGGCGCCCGCTTGGAGCGCCGTCGAGCTGCGTCCCGATCTCGCCGGCTGCCCCCGCTACCTGCTCGCCCGGCGCGCGGGCGACGCCCCGCGACGGTGAGCCCCCGGTCGAGTCCGGCGCGCCTCTGACGTTGCAACGCAGTTCACGCGGGCGGCATCCAAGGCTTGGGCTCACGGGCATGGCGGGCGATTTCGCCCGCGATCTCTCCCACCAGACAGAGGAGTGCTGCCATGAGTGAGGTCACCGCCACGATGTCCGAGATTCGCGAGCGCGGCTACACGCACCCCGACGTGCTGGTGAGCACCGAGTGGGTGACGGAGCACCTCAACGACCCTCGGGTTCGGATCGTCGAGTCGAACGAGGATCCCCTGATCTACCCCTGGGGTCACATCCCGGGGGCGGTGCAGGTGGACTGGGTGGCGGATCTCAACGATCCGGTGCGCCGCGACTATCTCCAGCGCGAGGGATTCGAGCAGCTCATGTCGCGCATCGGCGTGTCGAACGACACGACCGTCGTCTTCTACGGCGACAAGAACAA
>DATKKO010000109.1:0-3288 GCA_035542955.1 Terriglobales bacterium | reverse complement strand
GTCGCCGGCCCGCTCGCCCTCACGGCCGATCTGAGCTGGGGCATCTGCCGCGAGGTCTGCGTCCCGCAGAAGCGCACCGTCGCCCTCACGCTGCCCGTGACGAGCGGCGCGCCGGCGCGCGCGGCCGCGTGGTCCGAGGCGGAGGCGGCGACGCGGCTGCTGCCGATGCGTGAGCGGAGCGCAACGTTCGACGCGGCGCGCACCGGCGACGGCATCCGGCTCACCATCGCGGGCCTCAAGGCGGGGCCGGCGCCCGGCTCCTGGGTGACGTTCTTCCCGGCCGCGAACGGGAAGCCGTCCGTCGTCGCGCGCATCGAGGAGGCCGCCGGAGGCCTGTCCGTCACCCTGCCCAGGACCGTGGCCGCCGACACGGCGTCGCAGTTGCTCGGCGTGCTCGTCGCCGCGCACGCGCCCGGCGCGCCGCCGCCGGTGCGGGCCCTCGCCGTGGAGGCCCCGCTCAGCAGATAGTCTTCCTGTTTCGCCAGGAGCGCCCGAATGCCGGACGAGCCAAGCGCTTGTCCGGCATTCGATTGCCATCGTCGAACGACCCCCGACCGCCGACGGGCGCGCCAGCGCGCGCCCCGCGTCAGCCGCGTGCGACGGGCAGCCGGAGCCGCGCCTCCGCGCCCTCCCCCTCGCCGCGGTTCCTGAGGCTCAGCGTGCCGCCGTGCGCCTCCGCGATCTGGCGCGAGAGCGCGAGGCCGATGCCCGAGCCCTCGGGCTTGGTGGTGAAGAAGGGCACGAACAGGTTCCCGGTGTCGGCGAGGCCCGGCCCCTCGTCGGCGACCCACACGTCCGCGAACCGGCCGTCCGCGCGCCATCCCACGGTCACGGTGCCGCCCGTCTCGAGCGCCGCGTCCACCGCGTTGTCCACCAGGTTGATGAGCAGCTGGTCGAGCTGGTCGCCGTCGGCCTGGAGCTCGAGATCGGGCCCCGGCTCGACGGCCACCGGCAGCCGGCGCTCGAGGGCGGCGACGCGCCGCACCCAGCTGCCCACGTCCAGCGGCTGCAGGCGCGGCGGGGGCAGCCGGGCCAGGCGCGCGTACGAGGCCATGAAGCGGCTCAGCGACTCGGCGCGGCCGGCGATGAGCGAGAGGCCGCGCGCGACGTCGCCGGCGCCGTTGGCCGGCGCCTGGCGCCCGACGAGCTGCTGCAGGCTCTCGGCCACCGACTTGATGGGCGCGAGCGAGTTGTTGATCTCGTGGCCCAGCACCCGCACGAGCCGG
This sequence comes from Terriglobales bacterium, assembly GCA_035542955.1. GTDB lineage: Bacteria > Eisenbacteria > RBG-16-71-46 > RBG-16-71-46 > RBG-16-71-46 > JANXPZ01. The sequence continues at coordinate 2,062 of DATKKO010000109.1, read as the reverse complement.
CGCGTGGCCTCGCGCTCCTCGTCGCGCAGCGCGCGCGAGAGGTCCGAGAGCACGAGCAGCTGGTGCGGCAGGCCGCCCTGGCGGAAGGTCCCGCGCCTCAGCTCCCAGCGCCCGCCGCCGCCCGGGAAGCCCGCGTCCAGCACCCGCGGCGCCTCGCCCTCCAGGCACTCGGCGAGACCCAGCGCCTCCGCGTCGCGCCCCACCAGCCGCTCGGCGGTGCCCGCCAGCAGGCGCTCGCCCGCGTGGTTCACCAGCCGGAGCCGGCGCTCCGCGTCGAAGGCGAAGATCGCGACGTCGATCTCCTCCATCACGCGCGCCAGGAGCGCCGTCGCCTCCAGCGCGCCGAGCCGCTGCTCGCGCAGCGTGCGCCCCAGCTCGTTCACCTCGAGCAGCGCCAGGCCGAGCGCGTCGTCGTTGCGCGCCCCCCGCGCGCGCATCGAGAAATCCTCCTCGCGCAGCGCGGCCAGCATGTTGGAGAGAGTCTGGAGCGGGCGCACCACGCGCTCGCGCAGCACGAAGGCGGCGGCGAGCCAGAAGCCCGCCACGAGGAGGGTGACGGTCCAGGCGACGCGGGCGCCGTAGCCGCCGATCCACACCAGGAGCAGGGCCGCTGCCACGGCCGGCAGCCCCGACAGGCCGGCCAGCAGGAGGACGCGGCGCTCGTGGTTCAAGCTGCCGGCGCTCCCGTCAGAGCCCGTGCGCCTTGAGGCGGCGGTACAGCGCGCTGCGCGAGAGACCCAGCGTCTTGGCGGCCTGGCTCACGTTGCCGCCGAAGCGGGCGAGCGCCTTCTGGATCAGGACGCGCTCCACGTCCTCGAGCGTCATCTCCTCCAGGCTCGCCGGCGCGGCGCCCGGCGGCTCGAGCGCGAGGTCCGCGGCGCGCACCACGTCGCCCGTCGCGAGGAGCACCGCGCGCTCCACCGCGTGGTCCAGCTCGCGCACGTTGCCGGGCCAGGCGTGCGCGTGCAGGGTCTCGATGGCCGCGCGGTCGAAGGCTCCGAGCGGCTTGCGGTAGCGCGCCGCCGAGCGCCGGAGGAAATGGAGCGCGATGGGCAGGATGTCCTCCCGCCGCTCCCGGAGCGGCGGCAGGCGGATCTCGATCGTGTTGAGCCGGAACAGCAGGTCCTCGCGGAACCGGCCCGCGGCGACCTCGGCGCGGAGGTCCGCGTTGGTGGCGGCGATGACGCGCACGTCCACCCGCCGGGTGCGCGAGGAGCCCACGCGCTCGACCTCGCCGGTCTGCAGCACGCGCAGCAGCTTGGCCTGCTGCGGCAGCGGGACGTTGGCGATCTCGTCGAGGAACAGCGTGCCGCCGTCCGCCAGCTCGAAGCGGCCCGTGCGGTCGGCGCGGGCGTCGGTGAACGCGCCCTTCACGTGCCCGAACATCTCGCTCTCGAACACGCCCTCGGAAAGGCCGCCGACGTTGACCGTGACGAGGGGGCGCGACGCGCGGGCCGACGCGGCGTGCAGCCACTGCGCCACCAGCTCCTTGCCCGTGCCGTGCTCCCCGGTCACGAGGACCGTGGCCTCCGAGGGGCCCACGCGCTCCATCAGGCGCAGCACCGGCTGCATCGCGGGCGCCTCCGCGATCAGCTCGGGGAAGCCGGTGCGGGCGAGCGCGCGGTTCTGCTCCTCGAGCCGCGCCGTGCGCCGCAGGGCGCGCGCCAGCTCGACCTGCGTGCGGAGCTGCGCGAGGAGCCGGGCGTTGTCCCACGGCTTCTCGATGTAGTCGCGGGCCCCGCGCCGCATCGCCTCCACCGCGCCCTCCACGCTGCCCCACGCGGTCATCACGATCACGGGGAGCGTGGCGTCCGTCGCCTGGATGCGCGTCAGCAGGTCGAGCCCTTCGCGGCCGCTCGTCGTGTCGCGCGTGTAGTTGAGGTCCATAAGCGCGGCGTCGAACTCGCCGGCGTCGAGCGCGGCGAGAATGGTCGCCGGCGAGGTGGCCGTCTCCACGGCGAAGCCCTCGGCCTTGAGCAGCAGGCGCAGGGCCTCGATGACGTCCTTCTGGTCGTCGGCGACGAGGATGCGGGGAACGGTCACGGGTTAGAAATACGGGGTG
>DATKKO010000108.1:0-13103 GCA_035542955.1 Terriglobales bacterium | reverse complement strand
CCCGCTCATGCTGCTCGCCGGCTGGCTCGCGCTCACCGGGATCCAGTTCATCGTCATGGGCCTGCTCGGCGAGATGATCGCCCACCTGCGCGCGCACACCGAGTACCCGGTGCGCCGCTCCTACAACCTGGACGACCGCGCATGAAGGCGTTCGTCCTCGCGGGCGGGCTCGGCACGCGGCTGCGGCCGCGCTTCGGCGAGCTGCCGAAGGCGCTCGCCCCGGTGGGAGGCAGGCCGTTCCTCGCGCTCCAGCTCGAACATCTCGCGGCGGCCGGCGTGCGCGAGGCGATCCTCTGCACCGGGTTCGGGGCGGGCGCGATCCGGCAGTCGCTCGGCGACGGCGCGGGGCTGGGGATCAGGCTCCGCTACTCGGAGGAGCCGGAGCCGCTCGGCACGGGCGGAGCGCTGCAGCTCGCGGCCCCGCTGGTGAACGGGCCGTGCCTCGTGGCGAACGGCGACACGCTCGCGCCGTGCGATCCCTGGGCGCTCGAGCGCGCGCGCTGGGAGTGCGGCGCGCTCGGCGCGGTGGCGCTGTTCCGGGTCGCGGATCCGGCGAGCCGCGGGCGCGTCGACGCGCGGGGCGACGGCATGGTCGAGCGCTTCGTCGAGAAGGACGGGAGCGGGACCGGGCCCGCGTGGGTGAACGGCGGCCTCTACGCGCTGGCGCCCGAGGCGTGGCGGCGCATGCCGGCGCCCGAGCCGGGGCGGTGCGCGGCGGTGTTCTCGCTCGAGCGCGAGCTGCTGCCCGCGCTGGCGGCGGAGGGCCGGCTCGCGGCGCTCCGGGTCGACGGCGAGTTCTACGACATCGGCACCCCCGAGGACTGGGAGCGCGCCACGCGGAGATTCGGCGCGTGAGGAGCGCGTCCTGCTTCCGCGCGCGCGCGCCCCTGCGGCTCTCGTTCTGCGGCGGCGGCACGGACGTCTCGCCGTATCCCGAGGAGCACGGGGGCGTCGTGCTCTCGGCGACGATCGACCATTACGCGTACGCCTCGCTGCGCCCGCGGCGCGACTCGCGTCTCACGCTGGCGAGCCTCGACTACGACGTGGTGGCGCGCTACGACCATCCGCGGCGCATGCGGCTCGACGGCAACCTCGACCTGATCAAGGCCGTGGTGCGCGCCTTCAAGGTCCGGCGCGGCGCCGATCTCTGGGTGCACTCCGACGCGCCGCCGGGCTCGGGGCTCGGCTCGTCCTCGACGCTGGTGGTGGCCCTGATCGGCGTGATGAGCGAATGGCTCGGGCGCCCGCTCTCGGGCTACGAGGTCGCCGAGCTCGCCTACCGCATCGAGCGCGTGGATCTCGGTCTGGCCGGCGGCCGGCAGGACCAGTACGCCGCCGCGTTCGGGGGGTTCAACTTCATCGAGTTCCAGGGCGACACCACGGTGGTGAACCCGCTGCGCATCCGCGCCGACGTCCTCCACGAGCTCGAGTACCGGCTGCTGCTCTGCTACATGGGCCAGACCCGGCAGTCGGCGAAGATCATCGAGCGCCAGACCGCGGCGTACCGCGCGGGCCGCCGGCCGGTGGTCGGGGCGCTGCACCGGCTGCGCGAGCAGACGCTCGAGATGAAGAAGGCGCTGCTGCTCGGGCGGATCGACGCGCTGGGCGAGCTGCTCCACCAGGCCTGGGAGGCGAAGAAGAAGCTGGACGACAGCATCTCGAACAGCCACGTCGACCGCCTCTACCAGCTCGCGCGCCGCGAGGGCGCGATCGGCGGGAAGATGCCGGGCGCGGGCGGCGGCGGCTACTTCCTCTTCCTCTCGCGCTTCGACCGCAAGCATCGCGTGGCGGCCGTGCTCGAGAAGCACGGCGGGCAGGTCGTGCCCTTCCAGTTCGAGCGCCGCGGGCTCGTGACCTGGTCGACGGGCGCGCGCTGAGGCTGCGACTGAGAATCCACGTGAGCCGCGCCGGACCGTGGAGCGAGCGGGGCATGCCCGCGCGACCGCGGCCATGACCGAGGTCCCGGGCCGCCGCATCGCGCTCGTGGGCCCGCTCGCGCCGTGGCGGGGCGGGCTGGCGCAGTACCTCGCCCAGCTCGGCGAGACGCTCATGAGCGCGGCCGAGGTGCGCGCGGTCACCTTCACCCGGCAGTATCCGGACTTCCTGTTCCCCGGCGGCACGCAGCTCGATCCGGAGGCCGAGCGCCCGCGGTTCCCGGTCGAGGCGCTGCTGGACTCGGTCGACCCGCGCTCCTGGCGTCGCGCGGCTGCCCATCTCGAGCGCTTCGCGCCCGGCGCGGCGGTGCTCAAGTGGTGGATGCCGTTCTTCGGTCCGGCGTTCGCCTCGGCGGTCGGGCCGCTGCGGAGCCGCGGCACCCGGGTGGTGCTGGTGTGCGACAATCTGGTTCCGCACGAGCGGCGCCTGCTGGACCGGTCCTTCACGGACTGGATGCTGCGCAACTCGGACGGCTACCTCGTCATGTCGCGGAGCGTGGAGCGGGACCTCGAGGCGCTCAAGCCGGGCGCGCCCTTCCGGCGCGTCGCGCATCCGCTCTATGCCCAGTTCGACCGCGGCCGCTTCACGCGCGAGACCGCGCGCGCGCGACTCGGGCTCGACTCCGGCGCCGAAGTCGCGCTCTTCTTCGGCTACGTGCGCCGCTACAAGGGGCTCGACACGCTGCTCGAGGCCTGGCCGCTGGTGCGCACGCAGCGCGCGGTCACGCTGCTCGTGGCCGGGGACTTCTACGAGGACCCGGCGCCGTACCGGCGGCAGGCCGCAGCCGCGGGGGAGGGCGCGGTGCGCCTGCTCGAGGGCTACCGGTCCGACGCCGAGGTGGAGGCGCTGTTCCGCGCGGCCGACGTGGTCGTGCTCCCGTACCACTCGGCCACGCAGAGCGGCGTGACCCACGTGGCGTACGCGCTGGGCGTGCCCGTGATCACGACGGACGTGGGCGGGCTCGCCGAGACCGTGAGGCCGGGCGAGACCGGGCTCGTGGTGCCGCCGCTCGATCCGCCCGCGCTCGCGGCGGCCGTGCTGCGCTTCTTCGCCCAGGATCTCGGGCCGCGGCTGCGCGAGGGGGTGCGTGCGCTCGCGGCCTCGCACTCGTGGGACGCGCTGGCCGCGTCCACGCTCGACCTGATCGGGCAGCTCGCGCCCGGGCGGGGATGGCGATGAGCCGCGGGGGAACGGGCCGCACCGCGATCCTGCTCGCGCTCGCGGCGTTCCTGCTCGTCGCGGCGAGCGGGGGCGGACGGGTGGTGGGCAGCGACGAGGTCACGATGCTCGCGCTCTCGCGCGCGCTGCTGCGGGGCGGGATCGCGGTGCCCGAAGGCGCGACGCAGCCGGGACCGGACGGCCGCGCGTACACGAAGAACGCCGCGGGGCAGGCCGTGCTCGCGCTCCCGCTGGTCGCGGCCGCCGAAGGCGCGGCCTCCGCCCTGCGTCTCGGTCCCGCGAAGCGGACGCTGGCCGTGCGCTTCGGCGCGTCGTTCTTCAACGCGTTCGTCACCGCCCTGCTGCTGGGCGCGCTCTACCGTGGGGCGCGCGCGCTCGGCGCGGGAACGGGCGCGGCGCTCGGGGCCGCGGCGCTGCTCGGCTTCACCACGCCGGTCTGGGTCTACGCGAAGAGCTTCATGGCCGAGCCGCTCCAGGCGCTCGGCCTGCTGCTCGCACTGGTGGCGTCCTCGCTCGCGCCCGCGGCGCCGCCGCGGGCCCGGATCCGTCTGGCCTGGCTCGCCGGGGCCGGCGTGTTCCTCGCGATCTCGGCGAAGCTCACGATGATCGTGCTCGCGCTCGCCTGCCTGGTGCCGCTCCTCGGGGCGCCCCTGTCCGCGTGGGTCCCGCCGCTGCTCGGGATCGCGCTCGCGCTCGCCGGCCACGCGGTCTACGACGTCGCGCGCTTCGGCAACCCGTTCCAGACCGGGTACGGCGCGCAGGCCTCGCCCGCGGCGCTCACCACGCCGCTGTTGGTCGGGCTCTACGGGCTGCTGCTCTCGTCGGGCAAGGGCGTGGTCTGGTTCGCGCCCGCGCTGTGGCTGGCGCCCCGCGGCTGGCGCGCCGCGACGCGACGCGCCGGCCGGGACCAGACCCACGCGCATAGCGCGTGGGTGCCCCGCTGGGGCGAGCTCACGCCCGCGGGGCGCGCGGCGTGGGGCGCGCTCGTGGTCGGGATCGCGGCGCTCGCGCTCTACGCGAAGTTCCAGCACTGGGCGGGCGACGGCTCCTTCGGCCCGCGCTATCTCGTGCCCGTGCTCCCGCCCGGCATGCTGCTCGTCGCCTTCGCCCTCCATCGCGCCTCGCGCGCGATGCGGCGCGCGGCCTGGATCCTCGGCCTGCTCGGGCTCTTCGTCACGCTCGGCGGCGTGGGCATCTACTTCGGGGCCGAGATGCGCGAGGTGGGGGACTATCCGTACCGGCTCGCGCTCGACGATCCGCGCTTCATGAGCGACAGCCACTTCAACCCGCGCTTCAGCCCGATCGCGGGGCACTGGCGCATGCTCGCGCGCAACCTCGGGGAGCACCTGCGCGGCGAGATGCCGAGGCTCACCGGCGAGGTCGCGCCCGAGGCGCGGCTGGGACTGAACGAGGCGGACCAGGCGGCGCTGCTGCACGCGCTCGACTTCTGGTGGCTGTACGCGCGCTACGCCGGCGTGCCCGCGGCGCCGGTGCTCGCGGCGCTCGGGCTCGTGCTCGCGCTCGCGGCGCTCGCGCTCGCGGGTCTCGTTTCCGCATGGCGGGCGGAGAGCCGCGCGGGATGAGGACGCTCGCCGTCGTCGTGCTCAACTGGAACGGGCTCGACGACACGCGCGCCCTGCTCCCCAGCCTCGCGCGTTGCCGCGTCCCTGTGGACTGGCGCGTGCGCGTGCTGGTCGTGGACAACGGCTCGAGCGACGGCTCGGTCCCGGCGCTCGAGCGCGAGTTCCCGGAGATCGAGCTGCTGCCGCAGAGCGCGAATCTGCGGTTCGCCGGCGGCTCGAACGCGGGCGTGAGGCGGGCGCTCGACACGGGCGCCGACGCCGTGATGCTGCTCAACAACGACACCGAGGCGGATCCGGGCCTGTTCGAGCGGCTGCTGCTCGCGCTCGCCGAGGACCCGCGCGCGGGCGCGGCGGCCCCGCTCGTCTGTTATCGACGGCCGCTCGACGTGATCTGGTACGCGGGCGGGCGATGCGTGCCGGCGCTCGGCTGGGCGGCGCACCGGGGACTGCGCCGGTACGACCGCGGGCAGTACCGGTCGGTCGAGGAGACGGGCTACCTCACCGGCTGCTGTCTGCTCGCGACGCGCGCGGCGTGGGAGAAGGTCGGGCTCCTCGACGAGAGCTATCATCTCTATGCGGAGGACGCGGACTGGTGCCTGCGGGCGCGCGCCGCCGGATTCCGGCTGCTGTTCGTGCCGACCGCCCGGCTCTGGCACAAGGTCTCGGCCAGCAGCGGCGCCGCGAGCCCGTGGAAGATCTATCAGCGGGTCCGCGCGAACCTGCTCCTGTTCGCGCGGCACGCGCGCGGCATCGGACGCGTGACCTGGCTGCCCTGCTTCCTCGCGCAGCAGGCCGCGCTCGCGCTCTGGCTGCTCGCGCGCGGACACGCGCCGGCCGCGGCCGCCGTGCCCCGCGCTCTGGCCGACGCGCTGGCGCGTCGGCCGGCGGGGGGGACCCGGGCGTGAGCGAGCCGTGGGTTCGGAAGCCGGAGCGCGGCCCCGGCGACCCGCCGCTCTTCCTCCACGAGCTGGTCGAGTCGGCCCCCCGGGGCGCCCGCGTGCTGGACGCGGGATGCGGCCCCGGCTCGTGGGACTACGCGCGGACGCCGGGCCTGCGGATCACCGCGTTCGACATCAAGTTCCCGCCCGGACCTCCCGTACGACGTGAAGGAGTGGACATCCTCCGCGCAGCGCTCGAACGACTGCCGTTCCGGCCGGAGCGCTTCGACCTCGTCGTCTGCCACTACGTGCTCGAGCACGTGAGCGGACTGCAGGCCTGCGCGGGCGAGCTCGCGCGCATGACGAAGCCGGGCGGCACGCTCTACGTCTCGGCGCCCCGCGCGGCGGCGTTCGACGACCGGCTCTATCGCTTCGCCGGGTACTTCGCGAAGTTCGCGCTCGGCAAGTTCCGCAAGCGGATCGAACACCAGCAGCGCTTCGATCTGCCGACGCTCGTCGGTCTCTTCCGGTCCTGCGGCTTCGAGCCGACGGCGCACGCCCTCGTGCCGGCCGGGTTCTCGTGGCTGAACGATCCCCGCACGAAGCCGCTGCAGGGTCCGTTCACGGACGCGCTCGCGGGGCTGCACCGGCTCACGGGCCTGGACCTGGCGAAGGACGCGAACTTCGTGCTGGCCTTCCGCCGGACGGACGCGGCGGGGTCCGCCACCGCCGCGCGCGCCGCGCCGCCGCCGGGCAGGCGCCGGGTGACGCACGTCTGCCGCGCGTGCGGCGAGCACAGCGTGGTCGAGCCGCCGCGGCCCTGGCCGCGCACGTGGACCTGCCCGTGGTGCGGGGCGCCGAATCCCTTCGGGAGGCCGCGGCCGTGAGCGCGATGCGGGACGCGCTGCGGAGGCTCTCCACCGAGTCGCTCATCTACGGGCTCGGCCAGGTGAGCGGGCGCGCGGTGCAGGTGCTGCTCGTGCCCGTGCTCACCCGCGTGCTCGCGCGCAGCGCCTTCGGCGTCTCGGAGCTGGTGTTCGCCTACCTGCAGACCGCGGTGCTCGTGCTCGTCTTCGGCATGGACGGCGCGCTCGCGCGCTTCTTCTATCACGAGCCGGACCGCGCGGCGCGGATCCGCATGGCCTCGACCTCGCTCGCCTTCCGTCTCGCGACCGGCGTCGCGGCGGCGGCGGTGCTCGCGCTCTGCGCCGCGCCGCTCGCGCGCCAGCTCGTGGGCGGCGAGGTCTACCGCAAGTACGTGCTCATCGGGGCGGTCACGCTGCCGTTCACGCTCGTGGTGCTGTTCGGCAACGACGTCCTGCGCGTGACCTTCCAGCCGTGGAAGTTCATCGTGCTCAACTTCACGCAGACCGTGCTCACCGCGGGGCTCTCGCTCTGGCTCGTGCTCGTGCGCCATCTCGGCGTGGCGGGCGTGCTCTACGGGCGCCTCGCGGGAGACGCGGCCTGCGCCCTGCTCGCGCTCGTGCTCGTGCGGCACACGATCCGGCCGCGCTTCCAGTGGACCACGCTCCGGCGCATGCTCGCCTACGGCGCGCCGCTCGTGCCGGTCGCGATCGCCTACGGCGCGATCGCGTCGCTCGACAGCTACGTGCTCCAGCGCTCGCGCGGGCTGGTCGACGTCGCGGTGTACCGCGTCGCGATGAAGTTCTTCGCCCTCGTCACGATGGCCATCTCCGCCTTCCAGCTCGCCTACGGGCCGTTCGCCTTCGCGCACGCGCGCGCGCCGGACGCGGGGCGCCTCTACGCGCGCGTGCTCGCCGGGTACGTGGCGATCGCGAGCTTCGTCGCGCTGCTGGTCGGCCTGTTCGCGCCCGAGGTGCTCGCGATCGCGGTGCCCCGCGGCTACGCCGCCGCGGCCGGGCCCGCTGCGCTGCTCGCCTTTGCCGCGGTCGCGCAGGGCGCCTACTATATTTGCTCCGTCGGCATCGGGCTCGCGCTCAAGACCCCGCTGCAGGGCTGGACGGCGGGCGGTGCCGCGCTCGTGGCCGTCGTCGCGAACCTGCTTCTCGGGCCGCGGCTGGGCCCGTTCGGCGCGGGACTCGCGACCACCCTGGCCTACATGACCTCCGCGGTGCTGACCTACCTCATCGCCCAGCGCGTCCATCCGGCACCCTTCCGGGGCGCCCGGCTGGCGCTCGTGTTCCTCTTCGCGCTGGCGCTCACGCTCGTCGGCCAGCATCTGCCGTTCGCGATCCGGCTCGCGGGCCGGTCGATCGACCTGCCGGGCGGCGCGCCGGTCAAGATCGCGCTCGCGCTCGTGTTCGCGGCGCTGGCCTGGCGTCTGCGTCTGCTCGAGGAGCGCGGCGCGGTGGCGCCCTCGGCGACGGCGCGGGTGACGGGCGCGGCCCCCACCGGCTAGGAGCGGGCGATGTGCGGGATCGCGGGCGTGTGGGATCGCGAGGGCCGGGCGGACCTCGGCCGTCTCCACCTCATGTCCGGGCTGCTGCGCCACCGCGGGCCGGATGACGAGGGCATCGTGCTCATCGATCCCTCCGGCGCCTCGCTCTGCCTCGGCGGCGCCGACACGCCGCGCGACGTGTTCGCGAGCCGGCTGCCGTTCGCGCCGGGCGCGCGCGCCGGCGACGCACGGGGGAGCGCGCGGTTCCCGATCGGCCTGCTCCATCGCCGGCTCTCGATCCTGGACCTGAGCCCCTCGGGCCACGGGCCGATGTGCGATTCCACCGGGCGCCTGTGGATCACGTACAACGGCGAGATCTACAACTTCGTCGAGCTGCGTCGCGAGCTCGAGGCCCTGGGCGACGTCTTCACCGGGACGAGCGATACGGAGGTGATCCTCACCGCGTATCGCCGTTGGGGACGCGACTGCCTCGCGCGCTTCAACGGCATGTTCGCGTTCGCGCTCTGGGACGGGTTCCGCGGCGAGCTGTTCTGCGCGCGCGACCGGTTCGGCGTGAAGCCCTTCTCCTATCAATGGGACGGGCGCCGCTTCGCGTTCGCCTCGGAGCCGGAGGCGCTGGCGCTCACGCAGCCCGGGCGCGTAGTCCCGCGGCTCGAGGCCATCCGCGACTTCGTCGCCCTCGACTGGGTGGACCACGACGCGCACACGTTCTTCCAGGGGCTGATGAGCCTGCCGGGCGCGCACCTCCTGATCGTGGGCGAAGGCGGGCTCCGCATCGAGCGCTGGTGGTCGCTCGAGCCGCGCGCGACCTCGGGATCCGCGGCCGAGCGCACGCGCGCGTTCGCGGAGCTCTTCACCGACGCGGTGCGGCTGCGGCTCCGGGCCGACGTCGAGGTCGGCTCGTGCCTCTCCGGCGGCATCGACTCGAGCGCGGTGGTGACCACGGCCGCGCGACTCGTGCCCCGCCCGGTGCGCGCCTTCACCTGCGCCTACGACGAGGGGCCCGAGTTCGACGAGCGCGAGTGGGTGCGCGCGACGGTCGAGGCGAGCGGCGCGCGCTCGGACGTCACCGTGCCGGATGGCCGCGACTTCTGGCCCGTGTTCGACCGGCTGGCCGCGCGGCAGAGCGAGCCCACCGCCGGGCCGGGACTCTACTCGCAGTGGAAGGTGATGGAGCTCGCGCACGCGAACGGGCTCAAGGTGTTGCTCGACGGGCAGGGCGGCGACGAGACGCTCGCCGGGTACTTCCGCTATCTGCCCGCGCGGCTGCGCGACCTGGTCGCGCGGGGCGATCTCGCCGGCTTCCTGCGGCTCGTCGGTCCGGTGCGCGCGCGGCTCGGTCTGCCCACCACGCTCGGGCACGCGTTCGAGCCCTGGTTGCCGCCGCCGCTCGTCGCCTCGCTGCGCCGCCGATTCGGCGAGGGCAAGGACCTGGTGCTCGCGCCGGCCCTGCGCCGCCTGCCGCGCCCCGACCTGCCGCGCCCCCCGCGGCGCTTCCCGAGCGCACTCTCGCGGGCGCTCGCGTTCGACACGCTCGTGCGCCAGCTCCCGTCGCTGCTGCGCTACGAGGACCGCAACTCGATGGCGTTCTCGATCGAGACCCGCCTGCCGTTCCTCGACGTCCGGCTCGTGGAGCTGGCCTTCTCGCTGCCCGACACCGACCGGCTCGAGGGCGACACGACCAAGGCGATCTTGCGCCGCGCGGTCGCCGATCGGGTGCCCGCCTCCGTGCTCGCGCGCCGCGACAAGAAGGGATTCGAGACGCCGATCGATGTCTGGCTGCGCCGCGGCTCGGGCCCGGCCGAGCTGCGGCGACGTCTGCTCGGCCGCGGGCCGCTGCACGAATGGCTGGAGCCCGGCCCGCTCGCGGAATCGCTCGAGGCCTATCTCGACGGCCGGCGCGCGATCGGCATCCAGGCGTGGCGCTGGCTCTCGCTCGAGGCGTGGGGGCGACGCTGGGTGGCGGGCGATCCCCGCCTCGTGCGCGGGGGCGCGCTCGAGGACGGCGCGGGCGCGCGCCGCTCCGAGGCCGAGCGCGCGTCCTTCCGCGCGCCGGCCGGTGTCGCGGGAGCCTGATCGTGGACCTGGTCGTCCTCTCCGAGGTGCGCTGGGGCTACTACCGGACGCGCAAGCAATTCCTGCTCTCGCGTTTTCCCGAGCCGTGGCGCGTGTTCTTCGCGCAGCCGCCCGGCGGCCCGGACGACCCGTGGGAGCCGCGGCGCGAGGGTCGCGTGACCTGCTTCACCGTGCCCTTCCTGAAACCGGGCACGCGGAATCCGGCGTTCAACCTGGCGGTGAGCCAGGCGCCGGGACGCCTCCTCGTCGAGCGGATCGCCGAGGCCTGGCTCCGGCGCGTGCTGCGCGGTCTCGGAGTCGAGCCCGAGCCCGTGCTGCTCGTCTCCAACATCTACGCCGCGCGCGCGCTTTCACGGCTTCGAGGGAAGTTGGTATTCTACGACTTCAACGATTCCCCCTTTCAGTTCGCCGGCGCGCCGAGGTGGGCGCGCGGGTACTGGCGGCGCACCCTGGCCCAGGTGGATGCCTTCTTCGTGGTCTCCGAGTACTACCGGCGCGAGCTGAGCGCGCAGACGGACCGGCCCGTCGTCCTGCTGGGGAACGGGGTGGAGTTCGCGCGCTTCTCCGCGGCGCGCGCGATCCCGCCCGCGCTCGAAGCGCTGCCGCGGCCCCGCATCGGCTACCTGGGGCTGCTCTCGCACTTCCTCGACTTCGACCTGCTCGAGCGGCTGCGTCGCGCGCGGCGAGGCGGAACTCTGGTGCTCGTCGGCCCCGGTGACCCGGCGACGCGCGACGCGGTGCGGGCGCTGGCCGGCCGCGACGGCGTGGCGGTCCTCGGGCCTCAACCCTACGACGACGTGCCCGCGTGGATGCAGGGCTTCGACGTCGGGGTGATCCCGTTCCGCGCGGCGGAGGATCACGTCCGCGGGATCAATCCGAACAAGGTGTATCAGTACCTGGCCGCGGGCCTGCCGGTCGTGACCACGCCGGTGCTCGATCTCGAGCCGCGGCAAACGATCCTGCAGTACGCGTCCGGGGGTGAGGAGTGGGAGAGGGCGCTCGCTCGCGCGCTCGACGCTCCGCGCGATCCGGAGGCGAGCCGCGCGCTGGCGCGCCCCCACGACTGGGACCGGCTGGCGGCGCGCATGGTCGCGGAGATCGAGCGGCGCGTCGTGGACCAGGCCGCCGTTCGGGCGGTTGTGTCCTGAGGCGCGCGTCGCCCGTCATTCACGGGGGGAGCATGGCCGATCGAAAGTCCGCCCGTCGCGAGAGTCCACGGTCCGCGCGCGCCGCGCGCCGGCCGCCACGCCCCTTCACGCTCAACGCCGGCTGGGCGGCCCTGGTGATCGCCCTGCTCACGATCCTCTTCTTCCACGAGCTCATGATCGGCGGGAAGACCTTCGTCTCGCCGGACACGAGCGCTCCGGCCGGCTTCGTGCGCATGGGCGAGCAGTCGCTCCATCGAGAGCACGTGTACCCGCTCTGGAATCCCTTCGTCTTCCTCGGCATGCCCTCGTTCGCAAGCGGCACCTACAACCCGCTGATCTATCCGCCGGACTGGCCGCTCGCGCTGGTGAACAAGGTCGTGCCCCTGCCGGACATGACCTGGATGATCCTCTACTATTTCCTCGGCGGGTTGTTCCTGTTCCTGCTCGCGCGGGAGCTGGGCGCGCGACCGGAGGGCGCCCTGCTCGGGGCCGCGCTCTTCGTCTTCGCCCCGAACCTGGTGGCGGTGGGATCGGGCGGCCACGGCAGTCAGCTCGTCGATTCGGCGTACCTGCCGCTCATGCTGTGGCTCGCGGCGCGCTGGCTCCGCCGCGGCGGCCTGCAACATCTGGCCTGGCTCGCGCTGGGCGGAGGATTCCAGCTCCTGCGCGCGCACGTGCAGATCTGCTTCTACACGTGGCTGGCGGTCGCCCTCTACGCCGCGATGGTCTGGCTCACCGCGCTCGCGAAGCGGCGCGGGGAGCTGGCGACCACGACGCTGCGCGCGGTGGGAATCCTGGGCGCGGCGGTCGTCGCCTTCGGGCTCGCGGGATTCTACAACCTGCCGCTGCAGGACTACGCGCGCTGGTCGATCCGTGGCGGCTCGGCGGGAGGGGGCGTCGGGCTCGGGTACGCGACCGCATGGTCGATGGCGCCCTACGAGCTGCCCGCGGTGGTGATCCCTTGGTGGGTGGGCTTCGGTGGCGCGACCTACTGGGGCGGGATGCCCTTCACCGACTATCCCAACGCCTATCTCGGCGCGGTCGCGATCCTGCTCGCGATCCCGGCGTTCCTCTCGAACGGCGTGGCCCGAATCTGGGCTCTCGTGCTGGCGGTGCTCGCGGTCGCCATCGCCTTCGGCAGCCACTCGCCCCTCTACGCGTTCCTCTATCACCATCTGCCGCTCTTCAACAAGTTCCGCGTGCCGGTGATGATCATCGTGCTCTTCCAGCTCGCCGTGGCGCTGGGTGTGGCGTGGGGATGGAGCGCGGTGCTGTCGGCGGCGGACGGCCGGGCGGGCGAGCCGCGCGTGCCCGCGCGGCGCGTGGGTCGGCTGTTGATCGTCCTCGCGGTGGTGGTCGCCCTGGTGCTGGTCGTCGGGGTGATGGGGCAGGGTCTGTGGCGGGCGGGGTACGTGGCGATGGTCCTGAGGCACAAGTCGGGATTCGCGCTCGGCGCGCAGGGCGCGCAGGGCTTCACCGCGGAGACCGCGGGCTACGTGTGGCAGAAGCTCGTCTCGAGCCTCGGGCGCGCGTGCCTGCTCGGGCTGCTCGCGGTCGGCCTGGCCTGGTTCGCGCGCCGCGGCAGGATCCCGGCGCTGGCCGCCACGGCCGCGGCGCTGGTGCTGCTGCTCGCCGAGATCTGGCCGGTGAGCGCGCAGGTCATGGGCCCGTTCATCGGCAACCTCTCCGAGCGCAGCCTGGAAGCGGGACGCGACGACGTGGTGGACTTCCTGGCGAAGCAGGGTCCCCCGGGCACGTTCCGCATCCTGCCCGATCCGTCCGAGTGGCTGAGCAATCGCTACGCGGGTTTCGGCATCGCCTCGCTCGGCGGCATGCACGCGGCGAAGCCGCGGCTCTATCAGGACCTGGTCGACTCGAAGCTCGTGGCTGCCTTCGGCTGGCTGCGGCTCCTCGACGTGGCGTT
>DATKKO010000107.1:0-4284 GCA_035542955.1 Terriglobales bacterium | reverse complement strand
GTGAGCCCGGTCGGGTTGCTCGCGATCCAGATCGGGCAGGGCTGCTGGGTCGGGCGCGGCTCGATCTTCACGCCCTCGAACTGGTAGAACTCGCCCTGGTGGGCGACCTTGTCACCGCTCCAGACCTTCCGGAGGATCTGGATGCCTTCCTCCAGGCGCCCGACGCGCTCGCTCGAGCGGATCCCCATCACCTTGTGCTCGAGCGCCTGCGCCGCGCTCTGCTCGTCGGGCCCGCCCAGGCACACCGCGAGGAGCGAGCGCCCGCCCGAGAGCACGTCGAGGCTCGCCCACTGCTGGGCGAACAGCAGCGGGTGACGGTGCACGAAGGTCGCGAGGCACCCTACCCCGAGCCGGAGCCGCGACGTCGCGCCGGCCAGCGCGGAGAGCAGCGCGACCGCCTCGAGTCGGGGCTTGGCCAGCAGGCTGTCGCCGACCCACAGCGCGTCGAACGCGCCGGACGCTTCCGCCTGCTGGGACAGCTCGATCAGGTCGCGTGCCTGTATCGCGCCGAGAACGACCGCTCGATTCGCCAGGATCAGCCCGAAGGACGCACGTGCCATGGTGGTCTCCCGGCAGCACATTATGGGGCGCCGGGAAGCACGTCAAGGGCGTAGCGCCAGGACACGAGGCGGGCAGTTCCTACCGAGCCCGGCGGCGCCCGCGCGCGGTCGCGCGGGCCTGACGCGACAGCTCGCGATGCGACGCGGCCGACCTCCCCTCTTGGCGGAGCGCCTGCAGCGTGGCGCGTGACCGCCGCGCTGAGGGCCGCCGGGCCCCGGCCCCGCGCCGCCCGGCGCGGGTGTCGCGCGCGGCCTGACGCCGCGTCCGTGACGAGGCTCCTCGGCCCGGGGCCGGGAGCTTCACCCCGGCCTTGCGCGCCTTGGACAGCGCGATCGCGATGGCCTGCTTCGTCGACCGAGCCCCGTGCTTGCCCTCGCGGATATGCTCCATCTCCTCGCGCACGAACTCCCCCGCTTGCGTGCTCGGCGCCTTGCCCTCCCGCGCATCTCGGCGGGCCCGCTGGATCGTCTTCCTCTCTGCCATGGCGCCCTGACCTCCTTCCCTTCGCGCGCGGAGCGTGCCACCGTAGCGTTCGTCTCGCCGGGCCGGATTTCGCCTCGCGTCGATGCGGGACGGCGGTCGCGCCGGGCGCTTCCTAGACGGTAAGAGCATACCGGATGGCGGATTGACCTGCCGCGCGCTCCTCGGGTACGGTCTCCGGGGAGGAGACGACCGATGAGTAGCCGCACGTTCCACGGGGTCATCCCCGCCATGGCCATACCGTTCCGGGACGACTACAAGGTCGACGAGGACGGCCTCGCCCGCTTCTCGCGCTGGCTGGCCGGCCGCCCGGGCGTGACCGCGCTGATGACCAACGGCCACACCGGCGAGGTCGGCTCGCTGCTGCCCGAGGAGCGCGCGCAGGTCACCCGCGTCGTGGCCGATGCGGTCGCGGGACGGGTCCGCGTCATCTCCGCGGTCTGCTCGGAAGGGACGTTCGAGGCCGTCGAGCACGCCCGCGCCGCCGCGCAGGCGGGGGCCGACACGATCGACGTGATGCCGTGCCACATGTGGCTACGCTTCGGCGTGAAGGAGGATGCGGTCTACGAATACGTGCGGGCCATCGGGGCGGAGAGCGGGCTCGACATCATCGTGCACGTCTATCCCGCCAACACCAAGGTCGCCTACTCGACGCGGCTCATGACCCGGCTCGCGAGCCTGCCCCAGGTGAAAGGCTTCAAGATGGGCGAGCGCGATCTGGGCAAGTACGAGCGGGACATCCGCGCCCTCCGCGCGGAGGCCCCGCACGTGTCCTTGCTCAACTGCATGGACGAGTATCTCTTCCCCACGTTCGTGCACCGCATGGACGGCACGCTGGTGGGCTGCGCGAGCCTGATCCCGGAGCTCACCTACGAGCTGATGGCCGCGATGCAGGCCGACGATCTCACCCGCGCGCGCGCGATCAACGACCGGATCTGGCCGGTGAAGGAAGCGGTCTACGGCGCCGGCGAGCCCTCGGGCGACGCCCACGCGCGGATGAAGGAGGGCCTGGCCCTGCGCGGCCTCTTCCGGAGCGCGCTCGTGCGGCCGCCGGTCCTCCCGCCGTCGGCGGCGGAGGTGGCGGCCATGACGGCCGCACTCGAGGCGAGCGGGGTGCCCCGCGTCGATCTCGTCTGACCTGGTTCCTGCTCTCGCTCGGGGCGGCCCTCACCCAGGCCGTGCAGTTCGCGGTCGTCAAGGGTCGGGCGCGGGAGATCCCGCCGCTCGTCATCGTCGCCTGGACCCAGGCCGTGGCGGGGACCACGTGGGCGCTCTACTTCCTCGTCTCCGGGCATTCCTTCGTGGAACCGGGCGGGACCTGGCCGGCGATCATCGCCTCGTGGTTCCTCGTGCTCGGCATGAGCGGGCTGATCGCGCGGGCCAGCGCGCGCGGCGACATCTCGATCGTCGGCCCGATCCTGGCGCTGAGCCCGCTCTTCACGATCCTGCCGGACGCGGCGCTCTCGGGCGGGCTGCCGAGCGTGCTCGGCTGGATCGGCCTCGGGCTCTCGCTCGCAGGCACCATGAGCCTCTCGGGCGGCGGCGTCGGCCGCCTGGGTCGACTGCGCGCTCTGTTCGCGCGGAGCGACGCGCTCGACGCTCTGGGTGCCGCGTTCCTCCTGGGGTTCCTCGCCGCGGTGGATCGCTACGGCGCGCGCACGATCGGCCCGCCCAGCTATCTCGTGTGCGCGCACAGCGGCGCCGCGTTGGTCGCGATGGTGGTGGCGCTGGCGACCACACCGCGCGGCTTCGCCGAGAGCTTCGCCCCGTGCAACCTCGTGACGGTGGTAGGCCACGGCCTGCTCGGTGTCACCGGCACCGGCATGCAGACCTCCGCGCTCACCATGGCGCCCGCGGCCTACGTCAACGCGATCCGCCGCATGTCTGCGGTGCTGGCGGTCCTGCTCGGCCGCGCCCTCTTCGGTGAGCCCGACCTCGCCCGCCGCCTCACCGCCGCCCTCCTCGCCTGCGCCGGCGCCGCCTGCCTCCTCCTCGCCTAGGACGGGGTCAGATCTTACATTCCGACATTTTCCAGGGAGGGAGGTGAGTCGCCGCGCGCCTAAAAATGTCGGAATGTAAGACCTGACCCCCTAATAGAGGTGACAGGCTACGAGGCGGTTGGCGTGGGGGCGTAGGGGCGGCTCCTCGGTGGCGCAGCGGGGCATGACGTGTGGGCAGCGGGTGTGGAAGCGGCAGCCCGCGGGCGGGCTGAGCGGGCTGGGCACCTCACCGGAGAGCACGATCTCCTCGCGGCTCGCATCGAAGTCGATCGGCAGGGCGGCGGAGAAGAGCGCCTGCGTGTACGGGTGCCGCGGCTCGAGCGCCACCGCGTCCGCGGAGCCCCACTCCACGATCTGCCCGAGATACATGACCGCGATCGTGTGGCTCATGTGGGCGATCGCGGCCAGGTCGTGCGCGATGAAGAGGTAGGACACACCGAGCCGCTTCTGCAAGTCCCGGAGCAGGTTCAAGATCTGCGCGCGGATCGACACGTCGAGGGCGGAGACGGGCTCGTCGAGCACCACGAGGCGCGGCGACAGTGCGAGCGCCCGCGCGATGGCCACCCGCTGCCGCTGGCCGCCGGAGAACTCGTGCGGAAACAACTCGGCCGCGCGCGGGGGCAGACTCACCAACTCCAGCAGCTCGAGCACGCGCCGCCGCCGAGCCGCCCGATCCATCCGCTCGTTGATCACGAGAGGCTCCGCGATGATCGAGCCTACCCGCATGCGCGGATCGAGCGAGGCATACGGATCCTGGAACACCGCCTGAACTGATCGTCGGTAGCGTCGTAGCGCAGCCCGATCGAGGGTCAGCACGTCCTCACCCTGGAAGCGGATCGCCCCCGATGTCGGCCGCTCGAGGCCGAGCACCAGCTTCGACGTCGTGGTCTTGCCGCATCCCGATTCGCCGACCAGGCCAAGCGTGGCTCCCACCTCGATCGTGAACGAGATCGAGTCCACTGCACGCACCAGGCCGATGGCCCGCCCCAGGAGCCCGCGCCGCACCGGGAAGTGCTTGGTGAGCGCCTCGACTTCGAGCAGCGCGCTCACGCCGGCGCCCCGCTCGACGCGGTGCCGGACGCGGGCATCTCGAGCCAGCAGCGCGTCCAGTGGCCGGGCTCGACCGCGATCTCGGGAGGCGCCTCCGCGCGGCAGCGGTCCATCACCGATGGGCAGCGCGCCGCGAAGGCGCACCCGCGGGGCAGCCGCGCCAGATCCGGCGGCTGGCCCTCGATCGCGGTGA